>DASXXY010000087.1:0-5138 GCA_036502805.1 Gaiellales bacterium
GCCGCGCGCGAGCACGGCGCCCGTCGCGTCGAGCAGGGTGAAGCCGTCGGCGTCCTTGCGCACCGTGACGGCGCCGGGCACGGGGAGCGTCGCCGTCCCACCCTCGTCGCTCGCCGTGACCCCGGCGGGAGCACTGGCCGAGACCTGGGCCACCGCGTCCTGCAGCAGCACGCGCACCTGCGTGAACGTCGTCGGGCCGAGCGTCGTGCCCTGGTAGTAGTGGGCCAGGATCTGCTCGTGCGTCCAGCCCTGGAGCGCATAGCCCTGCGCGCCGTACTGGCCCATGCCGACGCCGTGGCCATAGCCATGGCCGGTGAACGTGAAGGTCGTGTCCGCGGACGCCAGTGCCGGCAGCGCGAGCGCGGCGAGCAGTGCGAGCACGAGATGGGTGCGGCGCAGAAACATGATGAGGGCCTGCTCCGGGGCGGCGCGGCCCGACCCTCAGACTAGCGCGCCCTCGCTCGCGCTCCGCCCGGGCGGCGGCCCGTGGTCGCGGCCCGGCGCCAGCAGCGCGACGAGCAGGAGTCCCGTGACGCCGGCGATCACGATCGCGATGTGCGGGGAGACCACCTCGGCGAGCGCGCCGGCCGCCGCGAAGCCGAAGCCCTGGAGCGAGATCAGGCCCGCCTGGTTGACGCTGAAGACGCGCGCCATCAGGTGCTCCGGCGTGACCTCGAGGATGAGCGCGTCCTGCCCCAGGATCCACGCGCTGCAGAGGCCCGAGAGCACGAGCAGGGGCAGCGCGAGCGCCAGGCCCGGCCGGCCCGCGAACGCCAGCAGGGGGACGAACTCCGCCGCCGCCAGCACGCCGATCGTGCGCAGCCGCCACGCCGGCGGCACGAGCCAGATCGCGATCAGCTCGCTCGCGATGGTGCCGGCCGGGATCGCGGCGAGCCACCAGCCCGCGGTGCCCTGCGAGAGCCCGAGGTGCGCGACGTAGGGCGCGGCCAGCGCCTCGGGCGCGACCGAGCAGGTCGGCACGAGCCAGCCGAGCAGCAGCACCCGGCGGATGCGGCGGTCGGCGAGCACCGCCGTCATGCCGGCGAGCGAGTCGCGCAGGAGGTTGCTGCGCTGCGCGGCGCCGGGCTCGCCGCCGAGCGGTGCGCGCGCACGCGTCCCGAGGCGCACGACGGCGGCCGAGCCGAGGAAGCTCGCGCAGTCGATCAGGAGCGCTCCGCGCGGTGAGGTGAGCGCGATCAGGATGCCGCCGGCGCCGTTGCCGACGACCTGCGCCGACTGGGCGACGATGCGGAAGAGCGAGCGCCCGGCGATGAACACGCCGGCCGGCAGCACGATGCGCGCGAGCGCCGTGCGCGTGCCGCTTGACACCGGCGAGATCAGCCCGAGGCAGAAGAGCAGCGCGAGCAGCACGGGCACGGGCACGGCGGAGAGCGCCATCAGCGCGACGATGGCGGCCGACGTGACGTCGCAGGCGACCATCAGGCGGCGCGGCGGCACGCGGTCGACGAGCGCCGAGAGCAGGGCGCCGGAGAAGAGGTACGGCACGAACGCGAGCGTGAACGTCACGCCCGCGAGGAACGGCGAGGCGGTGCGCTGGTAGACGAGCACGGTGAGCGCCACCGCCGCGACGATGTCGCCGAGCATCGAGACGGTGTAGGCGCCGAAGAGCGCCCGGAACTCGCCCACCGCGAGCGCGTCGAGATAGCCGCCCGCCGTGGGCGGCGGCGCGTCGTCGGCGCTCACGCTGCGGTGCGGCCCCTCAGGAGCCGGCGGCGCCGTACTGCTTGCGCCGGTACTCCGCGAAGCCGCCGCCGCTCTTGATCGGCTCCCACCACGGGCGGTTGTCGCGGTACCACTCGACCGTGCGCTCGAGGCCCTCGTCGAACGTCACGTCGGGCTTCCAGCCGAGCCGCTGCAGCTTGCTCGTGTCGAGCGCGTAGCGGCGGTCGTGGCCCGGGCGGTCGGTGACGTAGCGGATGTGGCTCTCGTCGCGTCCCGTGAGCTCCAGCAGGCGCGTCGTGGTCGTGATGTTCTCGATCTCGTTGCCGCCGCCGACGTTGTAGATCTCGCCGCTCGCGCCGCGCTCGAGCGCGGTCTCGATGCCGGCGCAGTGGTCCTCGACGTAGATGAAGTCGCGCGACTGGCGGCCGTCGCCGTACACGGGGACCGGCTCGCCGTCGAGCAGGTTCGTCGCGAACAGCGGGATCAGCTTCTCGGGGTACTGGTTCGGGCCGTAGTTGTTCGAGCCGCGCGTGATCACGGCGTCGACGCCGTAGGTGCGCACGGCGGCCACGACCTGGAGGTCGCCGCCGGCCTTCGAGGCCGAGTACGGCGAGCTCGGGTGCAGGGCGTCCTCCTCGCGCGAGGCGTAGCCGGCCTCGATGTCGCCGTAGACCTCGTCGGTCGAGACGTGCACGAGCCGGCCGCCCTTGTTGCGGATCCACTCGAGCAGCAGGTAGGTGCCGAAGACGTCCGTCTGGATGAAGTCGCCGGCCTCCATGATCGAGCGGTCGACGTGCGTCTCGGCGGCGAAGTTGACGATCGCGGCGCAGCCCTGCGCCGCGCGCTCGATGGCGTCCGCATCGGTGATCGAGCCGTGCTCGAAGCGGTAGCGCGGGTCGTCCGCGACGTCGGCGAGGTTGGCCGGGTTGCCGGCATAGGTGAGCGCGTCGAGATTCACGATCTCGACGTCGTCGTGGCGCCTGAGCATCCGGCGCACGAAGTGCGAGCCGATGAAGCCGCAGCCGCCGGTCACGAGGATTCGTCTCACGTTGCCTCCGTGGTGGCCAGGGCGGCGAGACAGTCGCGCAGCCCCTCCCTCCAGTGTGGCAGCCGCGGGGCGGCGGCGTGGACGGTTCGCAGGATCGAGCAGGCGGGGCGCGGCGCCGGCCGCTGCAGCTCGCTCGACGGGATCGGCTCGACGCGGGCCGCGAGTCCGGCCTCCTGCATGATCGCGCTCGCGAAGCCGTGCCAGCTCGTCGCGCCGGCGCCGGCGAGGTGGTAGATCCCGGGCGGGCAGGCCTCCACGAGTGCGAGCGTCGCGGCCGCGAGGTGCGGCGTCGCCGTCGGGCAGCCGATCTGGTCGTCGACGACGCGCAGCTCGTCGCGCTCGGCGCCGAGGCGCAGCATCGTGAGCAGGAAGTTGTGGCCGCGCGGCGAGAACACCCAGGCCGTGCGCACCACGTGCGCGCCGGGGTGCTCGGCGAGCAGGGCCCGCTCGCCGGCGAGCTTCGTGACGCCGTAGACGCTGCGCGGCCCGACCGGGGAGCGCTCGTCGTAGCCCTCGGGATCGTCGCCGGCGAAGACGTAGTCGGTCGAGAAGCCGACGAGCGCGGCTCCGTGCGCGCGCGCGGCGCGCGCGACGTTGCGGCTGCCCTCCTCGTTGACGAGCCGGGCGCCCTCCGGATCGCCCTCGGCGCCGTCGACGTCCGTCCAGGCGGCGCAGTGCAGCACGAGCTCGGGGCGGTGCTGCGCGAGCGCGCGCTCGACCGAGGCCGCGTCCGCGACGTCGAGCTCGGCGCGTCCGGGCGCCGCGGCGTCCGCGCCCAGGAGCAGCGCGAACTCGCGGCCGAGCTGGCCGCCGCCGCCGGTCACGAGCACGCGGGTCATGCGTCGCGCGGCGAGAGCACCGGCGTGCTCGTCGACCACAGGTGGCGCACCCGCTCGTCGTCCCAGCGGACGTTCTGCTCGTCCGGGTCGGCCGGGTCGTACTCCTCGGTGACGTGGTAGCAGAGCACGACGTCCGTCAGCGCCTCGAAGCCGTGCGCGACCTGGCCGGGGATGTAGACCGCCAGGCAGTTGTCGCCGTCGATGTCGATCGACCACGCGACGCCGCGCGTCGGCGAGTCCTCGCGGCGGTCGAGCAGCACGACGCGCGCGCTGCCCTGCGGGCAGAAGAAGAGGTCGTCCTGGCCGCGCTTGTGCCAGTGCAGCCCGCGCACGACGCCCTGGCGCGAGAACGAGATGTTCGTCTGCAGCGAGGGCCTGTCGCCCGCGAGCTGCCGGTACCAGGACTCGCGGCGCAGCTCGCAGAACCAGCCGCGCTCGTCGCTGAACTTGCGCAGCTGCACGACCGTGACGCCGTCGATCGGCGCGCTCTCGAACGAGGGAGTCACCCGTCAACCATACGACAGCGCCGCGGGACGCTCAGTCGGTGCCGGCGAGCGCGCCGTCGGCGAGCGCGAGCAGGTACTCCCCGTAGGCGTTCTTGCGCAGCGGCTCGGCCAGCGCGAGCAGCTGCTCGCGGCTGATCCAGCCCGCCTGGAACGCGATCTCCTCGGGGCACGCGACCTTGAGGCCCTGGCGCTGCTCGATCGTCTCGATGAAGTTGGCGGCCTGCAGCAGCGACTCGTGCGTCCCGGTGTCGAGCCAGGCATAGCCGCGTCCGAGCTGCTCGACCATCAGCTCGCCGCGCTCGAGGTAGCGCCGGTTGAGATCGGTGATCTCGAGCTCGCCGCGCGACGACGGCGCGAGTGCGGCGGCATCGTCGGGCGCGTTGCCGTCGTAGAAGTAGAGGCCGGTGACGGCGTAGTTCGACTTCGGCCGGACCGGCTTCTCCTCGAGCCCGATGGCGCGCCCGTCGCGGTCGAACTCGACGACGCCGTAGCGGTCGGGCTCGCGCACCCAGTAGCCGAAGACCGTCGCGCCGCGCTCGCGCGCGCTGGCGGTGCGCAGCACCTCGGTCAGGCCGTGGCCGTAGAAGATGTTGTCGCCGAGCACGAGGCACGACGGTGCGCCGGCGAGGAACTCGCGCGCGATCAGCAGCGCCTGCGCGAGCCCGTCGGGGCTCGGCTGCTGGGCGTAGGAGAGCTCGAGACCCCAGTCCGAGCCGTCGCCGAGCAGCTGCTCGAAGGCCGCGGCGTCGTGCGGCGTCGTGATCACGAGGATCTCGCGGATGCCCGCCAGCATCAAGGTGCTGAGCGGGTAGAAGATCATCGGCTTGTCGTGCACCGGCAGCAGCTGCTTGCTGACGACGCGCGTGACCGGATAGAGCCGGGTGCCGGAGCCTCCGGCGAGGATGATGCCCTTGCGCATCAGTGCTCGTCGTCCTTCGGCGGCAGGCCGATCGACGCCGCGTCCATGACGGCACGGCGGCGCCGGGGCGCGCGCGGCTTCGGCGTGCCGTCGGCCTCGGTGCTCGCCGTCGCTGCCGCCTTGGCGGGCGCGCGCGTGCGCTT
>DASXXY010000088.1:0-2957 GCA_036502805.1 Gaiellales bacterium
GGCGAGCACCCGCAGCGGGTCGAGCGGGTCGCGGCCGTCGCGCGCCAGCAGGATCATCGACTGGAACCAGAGGTCGGCAACCTCGCCGACGAGATCGTCGCTCCCCTCGGGCGCGAGCAGCACCTCGACGGCCTCCTCGCCGACCTTGCGCGCGGCATGCTCGCGCGGGCCTCCGAGCTGGCGTGCGACGAAGCTCGTCTGCGGGTCGGCGTCGCGGCGCGCGCGGATCGTCTGCGCGAGCCGGTCGACGAACGCGCGGCCCTCGCCGAAGCAGGTCCCGGCTCCCGTGTGGCAGGCCGGGCCGTGCGGCGTGCAGAGCACGAGCAGCGTGTCGCCGTCGCAGTCGGGCACGAGCTCGACGACGTCGAGCACGTTGCCCGAGCTGGCGCCCTTCTCCCACAGCTCGCCGCGCGAACGGCTCCAGAAGGTCGCGCGGCCGGTCTCGAGCGTCTGCTCGAGCGCCGCGCGGTTCGCCCAGGCGACCATCAGCACCGCGCCGGTCAGCGCGTCCTGGCAGACGCAGGTGACGAGGCCCGCGTCGTCGAAGCGCAGCGTGTCGAGGTCGAGCGCGAGGGCGGTCACGTGCGCATCGCGAACCCGCGCGCGCTGCAGGCCGCCTTCACCTCCTCGATCGTGTGCGTGCCGTCGTGGAAGATCGAGGCGGCGAGCGCGGCCTCGGCGCCCGCGGCGAGCGCGTCGGCGAGATCCTCTGGCCGGCCCGCGCCGCCCGAGGCGATCACGGGCACCTCGACGCGCTCGGCGATCCGCTGCAGCAGCTCGGTGTCGTAGCCCGACTGACCACCGTCGGCGTCCATCGAGGTGACGAGCAGCTCACCGGCGCCGCGCGCGGCTGCCTCGCTCGCCCACTCGATCACGTCGCTGTCGGTCGGCGTGCGGCCGCCGTCGAGGTGCACGCGCCAGCTGCCGTTGCTGCGCCGCGCGTCGATCGCGACGACGACGCACTGGCGCCCGAACGCCTCGGCGGCGCGCTCGACGAGCGCGGGGTCGCGCAGCGCGGCGGAGTTGATCGCGACCTTGTCGGCTCCGGCGAGCAGCAGCTCGCGCACGTGCTCGACGCGGCTCACGCCGCCGCCGACGGTGACCGGGATGTCGACGCGCTCGGCCGCCGACTCGACGTGCTCGAGCAGCGCGCGCCAGGACTCCGACGACGCGGTGATGTTGAGCCAGATGATCTCGTCGGCGCGCTGCTCGGCGTAGCGCACCGCGGCATCGACCGGGTCGCCGCAGTCGCGCAGGTTCACGAACTCGACGCCCTTGACGACGCGGCCGCCCGACACGTCGAGGCAGGGGATGATCCGCCGGCGCAGCATCAGGCCACCCCCGCCCAGGCGAGCACGGCGGCGAGCGTCTGGCGCCCGGCCTCGGACGAGCGCTCGGGGTGGAACTGCGCGGCCGCGATCGGGCCGCGGCCGACGAGGCTCGCGAACGGGCCGCCCTCGGTCGAGGTGCGGGCGAGCACGATCTCGTCGGGCGCGTCGAGCACGGCGTAGCTGTGCGCGAAGTAGGCGGCGGCCGGGAAGGGCGCTGCCAGCGGGTGCCCGTTCACGGGCGCCACGTCGTTCCAGCCCATGTGCGGCAGCCGGCGGGCGCCGACGAGCCGCTGCACGGTGCCGGGGAGCAGGCCGAGGCAGTCGACGTCGTCCTCCTCGCTGTGCTGGAACAGCAGCTGCAGGCCGACGCACACGCCGAACAGGTGCGCGCCTGCGTCGACCGCGGCGGCGATCGCCTCGTCGAGTCCGGCGGCGCGGATCGCCTCCATCGCGGGGCGTGCCGCGCCGACGCCGGGGATCACGACGAGCGTGGCGGCGGCGATCACCGTGGGGTCGGCGGTGACGACCGGCTCGAGGCCGCCGCGCGCGAATGCGGCGCGCAGCGAGCGCAGGTTGCCGGCGCCGTAGTCGACGAGCGCGACGCGGGAATCTGCCATCACAGCAGTCCCTTGGTGGAGCTGACGCCGGCCCGCGCCGGGTCGGGCGAGCACGCCGCGCGCAGCGCGAGCGCGATCGCCTTGAACGCCGCCTCGACCTGGTGGTGGTCGTCCCCGCCGTGCGCCTGCACGTGCAGGCCGATCCGCCCGCGCCGGGCGAGCGTGTCGAGGAAGTGGGGGAACAGGCTCGCCGGCACCTGGCCGATCCGCTCGTCGCGCAGGCCGAGCTCGATCCGCGCGATGCCGCGGCCCGAGAGGTCGATCGTGGCCTCGGCGAGCGACTCGTCGAGCGGCGCGCGGGCGTCGGCGAAGCGGACGAGCCCGACGCGGTCGCCGAGCGCCTCGTCGAGCGCCTCGCCGATCGCGATCGCGCAGTCCTCCATCGTGTGGTGCTCGTCGATCCAGAGATCGCCCGCGCAGCGCAGGTCGAGGTCGGCCATCCACCAGAACGCGAGCGCGGTCAGCATGTGGTCGAGGAAGCCGAGTCCGGTGGCGACGCGTGCGCGGCCGCTGCCGTCCAGGCGCAGGGTGCAGTCGATCCGCGTCTCGCGCGTGGCGCGGTGCACCTCGCCGCGACGGGCGCTGCCGCTGTCGACGGGTGGCGGCGCCGGACGCCCCGCCAGCTCGGCGAGCGCCTCGATCAGCCGGTCGTCGGCGTCGGGCGTGGACACGGTGGCGCGGAACCAGCCCGCGAGCAGCGGCTCGTGGGCGAACGTGCGCACCACCAGCCGGCGCTCGGCGAGCCGCTCGAACGCGTCGGGCACCGGCATCCGGCCGAGCACGAAGTTGCCGGTGACGGCCGCGAGTTCGATGCCGGCGTCGCGCAGGCCCTGCGCGAGGCGGTCGCGCTCGGCGACCGTGCGCGCGACGCGCTCGCGCATCTCGCCGGTCTCGTGCGCGGCGATCACGCCGACCGCGGCCGACCACGACGAGAGCGAGCCCGGCGGGCGCAGGCCGTCGATCGCGGCCGTCAGGGGCGGCTGCGCGAGCGCGTAGCCGACGCGGGCGG
>DASXXY010000089.1:0-11821 GCA_036502805.1 Gaiellales bacterium
GCAGTGGCGCGAGCGCAGCCGCAACGCGCGCATCTGGGCTGCCGGCAGCTTCGGCATCGACATCTTCGAGAGCGCGCACCGCTCGCTCTACGAGGACGCGCAGTCCGAGCTCGCCGACGGCGCCACCTACGCGGGCATCAGCGATCCCGACCGCACGTTCGACGGTGGCGGCGGCAACGTCGCCGTGCTCGAGCGCACCGAGGCCCCGGCCCGCGTGCGCACCACGGCCTCCGCGGTCGACGCGTCGCTCGCCGACCTCGCCGAGGAGCTCGCGGGCCGCCTGCGCACGCCGTCCGCCGGCGAGTCGCAGTCCGAGCCGCTCGTCGCGCTCGCCGAGCAGATCGCCGGCCGCCTGCGCATGCCGCTGCACGCCGACGAGGCCACGGCCACGCTCGAGTCGCTCGGCGTGACCGACGCGGTCGCCGAGCGCAGCTACGGCAGCACCGACACGTTCGCGCTGGCCCGCACCCTGTGGCCCCGGATCTGCGCCATCGCCGCCGAGCGCACCGCCTTCGGCCTGCCCGAGTCGCGCCCGAAGCACGCCCCGGTCGTCGACGCCGCCGTGCGCGGCGCCACGGCGCTCGCGCCGCTCGGCGCGGTGCTCGCGGTCGTGAGCCTCTTCGCCGCGGCCGGCTGGCCCGCGTCGCAGCTGCTCGCGCTCACGGCCGGCATCACGTTCGCGCTCATCCTCAGCGCCGGCCCGGCGCAGGCGATGGTCTTCCGCGCCTCGGTGCTGATGGGCCTCGGCCAGATCCGCGCGGCCGACCGCTTCCTGCTCCGCACCTGCGCCGTCGGCGTCACCGCGGCCTTCGCGCTGACGGCCGCGCTCGTCCCGGCCACGCTCGCGCTCGACATCACGAGCACGCAGCGCTGGACGTTCGCGGGCTCGCTCGCAGGCGCCTCGGTGATCTGGCTCCTGACCGCCCGGCTCGTCGCCGGCGGACGCGCGGGCGTCGCCGGCATGTGCCTCTTCGGCGGCGTCGTCGCCGGGCTCGGCTACGCGCAGATCACGGGCGGCGCGCGCCACGCGGCGTTCGCCGCGGCGGCAGGCGCCGGCGTCACCTGCGCACTCGCGCTCGCCGCCGGCGGTGCGCCTCCCGGTGCCACCCGCCGCTTCTACACCGTGCCGCGCGGCCGGCTCTCGCTCGAGCTCGCCCCGTTCGTCCGCTACGGCGTGCTGGCCCTGCTCGTGGTCGTCGCCCCGCACGCCGGCGCGTGGATCGCGGCGGCCCGCGAGACGCACGTCCTGAACGCGATCGGCGACTTCGAGCTCGGCACGACGCTCGCGCTCTTCCCGGCCATGCTCGGCACCGCGATCATCGCGGTGCGCGACCGCCGCGTGTGGGAGATCGCCGTCAACACGCAGCGCCTGACGCGCGCCGAGCGCCCGGGCGTGCTCTCGCACTCGCTGCGGGTGCACCACGGCGCGAGCCTCCGGCGCTTCGCGGCCACGGCCATCCTGCTCTCGCTGATCGAGGGCGGACTGCTCTGGCTCGTCATCGCCACGGGCGCCATCGACCACGTCGCGACGCTCCACAACACGAGCGCCGCAGTCGCAATCTTCGCCGTCGCGCTCCTCGGCTATGCCGCACTCGGCATCGGCCAGCTGAGCGCCGGCTACGCAATGGGGCTCGCACATCCCCACGGACCCGCGCGCGCAGCCGCCGGCGGGGTCGTCGTCGGACTCGTGACAGCAGTCGCCTTCGCGCTGCTGCTCGGGCCCGGCTGGGCAGTCGGTGGCCTTGCCGCCGGCGCGATCACGTTCGCCGTGCTCGCGGTACGCGCTACCGATCGCCTGCTCGAGGCGGCGGCTTTCCACTACGCAACAGCGTTCTGACATGAGGGAGACGGAAAACATGAAGATCGCAGCAAGGGGTGTCGCGGGAGCCCGCGCGCTCGTCACCGGCGGTGCCGGATTCGTAGGGAGCCATCTGTGCGAGGCACTGTTGGCTGCTGGTTGTGAGGTCATCGCATTCGACAACCTCTCGACCGGAACGCGGGCCAACGTGGCGCATCTCGACCCGCGCCAGGGCTTCGAGCTGATCGTGGGCGACATCGCCGACGAGGAGCTCGTCGCAAGCCTGGCCGCCCGCTCCGACGTCATCTTCCACCTCGCCGCCGCTGTCGGCGTCGAGATGATCGTGGACAGTCCTCTTCGCTCGTTGCACGCCAATGTCGCCGGTACCGAGGTCGTGCTCCGCGTCGCGGCGCGCTACGGCGTCCCGACGATGCTCGCCTCCACCTCCGAGGTCTACGGCAAGGTCGAGTCCTTCCCGCAGAACGAGGAGGACAACGTCATCATCGGGCCGAGCAGCGTCCGCCGCTGGTCGTACGCGGCCGGCAAGCTGCTCGACGAGTTCCTCGCGCTCGCCTACCACCAGGAGTGCGGCCTGCCGGTCACGATCTTCCGGCTCTTCAACACCGTCGGCCCGCGCCAGACCGGCCACTACGGCATGGTCATCCCGCGCTTCGCCGATGCCGCGCTCTCGGGCGGCACGCTCGAGGTCAACGGCGACGGCATGCAGTCGCGCTGCTTCCTCCACGTGCACGACGCCGTCGACGGGATCATGGCGCTGGCCTCGACCCCCTCGGCCGTCGGCAAGGTGTTCAACATCGGCTCGTCCGAGGAAGTCTCGATCATGGAGCTCGCCGAGCGCGTGCTCGCAGCGGCCCGTGAGCACCTCGAGCCGGTCGCACCCGATCTCGCCGCCCGCGGCCAGATCCGCAACCGCTCCTACGCCGAGGCGTTCCCGAACGGCGGCTACGAGGACATCCGCCGCCGCGTGCCGGACACCTCCCGCGTGCGCGAGCACACGGGCTGGCGCCAGCAGCGCACGCTCGACGACGTGATCGAGGCCGTGCTGGCCGAGCGCCTGGGCGAGGCCCTCGCGGCAGCCGAGCGCCTGGCACTCGTGTAGTCGGAGCTTCGCCGGGTGACCGCCTTCGGGCGGTCACCCCGCGGGCGTCCGCCCGACCCCGCGCGCGTGCGCGGGCCGCACCACCCGGCACCCACGGCCCGCGACCACCGGTCGCCCGACACCCGGGCCGGAGACGACATCGAAGGCGCAGCTCGACCCGCCTCTGCCGTCACGCCGAACCTCCTCCCCGCGCCCGCCGGCTGCGCCTTGCACGGACCCGTGCGCGCGACCGGCGAGCCCTCGAGCGGCAACGCCGATCCGCTCTGCGGCGCGCCCCACCCCGCGCCCTACGGATAACCGCACCGCCGGACACCGGCCCTCCGAACGCACGGGATGCCGAGCGGATCGGATGCTGTGGGAGCACGGCAACGGCCCGGTAGGCGGGCCGTACCCCATCTCAAGAGGCTCTCCACCATGGCTTTCTCCACTTCCACCTCGAGCGTCGACGTCGCCACCCTCCGCCATGCGGTGCGCGGCTCCGTGCTGGCCGCCGGCGAGGACGGCTGGGACATCGAGCGCACCCCCTGGAACCTCGCGTTCGAGCAGCAGCCCGCGCTGATCGTCGTGCCGGCGAGCTCGCACGACGTGCAGGCCGCGGTGCTGTTCGCGACGGCCAACGGCCTGCGCGTCGCCGCCCAGGGCACCGGTCACGGCGTCGCGACGCTCGGCGACCTCTCCGACACCGTCCTGATCCGCACGCACGAGCTGCGCGCGGTCGAGATCGACGCGGAGGCCCGCCAGGCGCGCGTCGGCGCCGGCGTGCTCTGGGATGAGGTCGTCGCCCCCGCGGCCGAGCACGGCCTCGTGGCGCTGCACGGCTCGTCCCCCGACGTCGGCGTCGTCGGCTACACGCTCGGCGGCGGCATCGGCTGGCTCTCGCGCAAGCACGGCCTGGCCGCCAACGCCGTCACGGCGATCGAGGTCGTGACCGCCGACGGCGAGTTCCACCGCGTCGACCACACCCACGAGCGCGACCTCTTCTTCGCGCTGCGCGGCGGCGGCGGCAACTTCGGCGTCGTGACGGCGATGGAGTTCGAGCTCTTCCCGCTCGAGCAGGCCTTCGCCGGCTGGCTGATCTGGGACTGGCGGGAGTCGGAGCGCGTGCTCGCAGCCTGGCGCGACTGGTCGGAGACGGCTCCCGACGAGGTCACGTCCATCGGCCGCCTCTTCCAGTTCCCGCCGATCGAGCAGATCCCCGAATTCCTGCGCGGCCGCAACCTGGTCGTCGTCGAGGTCGCCTACCTGGGCGACGAGGCGAGCGGGCGCGAGCTCCTCGCGCCGCTGCTCGCGCTCGAGCCCGAGCTGTCGACGCTCGCGACCATGCCCGCCGCCGGGCTGATGCGGCTGCACTCCGACCCGGAGGGCAACACGCCCGCCCAGGCCGACGGCGCGCTGCTCTCGTCGCTGCCCGACGAGGCGATCGCGGCGGTGCTCGCCGTGGCCGGCCCGGGCTCGGGCTCGCCGTTCATCTCGTTCGAGCTGCGGCAGCTCGGCGGTGCGCTCCGCCGCCCGGCAGAGCGCGCGGGCGCGGCCTCGCACATCGAGGGCGAGTTCGGGCTGTTCGCCGTCGGCCTGCCGTTCACGCCCGAGCTGGGCAAGGCGATCGAGGCGCATCTCGACGCCGTCGCGGACGCCGTCGCGCCCTGGCGCAGCGCGCAGAACTACTTCAACTTCGCGGAGCGCCACGTCGAGAGCGAGAGCTTCTACACGGCCTCGACGCACGACCGCCTGCGTGAGATCCGCGAGCGCTTCGACCCCAGCGACCTGTTCCAGGCCAACCAGCGCATCCAGCCCGCCGGCTCCGACTGGTAGCAGACCCCGGGCACGCAACCCGCCGCCGGTGCAGACGCCGCACCGGCGGCGTTTCCTGGCCCGCCGACCTCCTAGAGTGGCGCGATGAGCCGCCCCCTGCGTGTCGGAGTCCAGCTGCCCGAGGTCGAGCGCGACGTGCGCTGGCCGGAGTACCTCGCGATGGCGCGCGCCGCCGAGGAGGTCGGCTTCGACTCGATCTGGCTCGGCGACCATCTCCTCTACCGCGACGAGGGCCTGCCCGAGCGGGCGCCGTGGGACGCCTGGACGGTCATGGCCGCGCTCGCCGCCGCGACCGAGCGGGTCGTGATCGGCCCGCTCGTGGCCTGCCTCGCATTCCACACGCCCGGCCAGGTCGCGCGCATGGCGGCCGCGATCGACGAGATCAGCGCCGGGCGCTTCGTGCTGGGCGTCGGGTCCGGCTGGAACCGGCCCGAGTTCGACGCCTTCGGCGTGCCGTTCGACCACCTCGCGAGCCGCTTCATCGAGAGCTTCGAGATCGTCCGCCGGCTGCTCGCGGGCGAGCACGTGACGTTCGACGGCCGCTGGCACCGCGTCGACGACGCGGTCGTGCTCCCGCCGCCGGCGCGTGCCGTGCCCCTGATGGTCGGCACGCTCGGGCCCAGGCAGCTCGCCGCGACGCTCCCCCACGTGGGCAGCTGGAACACCTGGTACGACCGCTTCGGCAACACGCCGGAGGGCTTCGGGCCGCTCAACGCGCAGGTCACCGAGGCCGCGGTCGCGGCCGGGCGCGATCCTGCGGAGATCGACCGCAGCGCCTGCGTGCTCGTCTCGTTCGACGGCGAGGTCAGCGAGCGCCCGGGCGCCGACGTGGAGCGCCTCCAGGGCGACCCGCAGCGCATCGCCCGCTACCTGCACGACCTCGCCGAGGCGGGTGCCGACGAGGCGATCTTCGTCGTCGACCCGATCACCGAGCGCAGCATCCGCGCGCTCGGCGAGTCCCTCGTCGCGCTCGACGCCTGAGCGGCCCGGGCTACTTGCCGATGCCGGCCGTGAGGCCGCGCACGAAGAAGCGCTGGCCCGAGAGGTAGAGCAGCACCACCGGCGCGATCGAGATCAGCGCGCCGGAGAGCACGAGCGGCTGGTTCGTCGAGTAGCGGCCCTGGAACTGCGCGAGTCCCGACATCAGCGTGCGCGCGTTCTCGTCCTGCAGGAAGACGAGGGCGATCAGGAGCTCGTTCCAGACCCAGATCGCCTGGACGACGATGAGCGTGAAGCTCGCCGCGCCCGAGAGCGGCAGCACGACCTGCCGCAGCACGGTGAACGGCCCGGCGCCCTCGACCGACGCCGCCTCGATCAGCTCCTGCGGCACGGTGCGGAAGAAGTTCGTGAGGAAGAAGACGGCGAACGGCACGAGCAGGCCCGTGTAGAAGATGATCACCGACTGCAGGTGGTTGACCCAGCCGCGGTCGACCATGAACACGAACATGGGCACGAGCAGCGTCACCGGCGGCACGACCATCAGCGCGACGCTCGCCGAGAGGAAGACCTTGTGCCCGCGGAAGCGACCGAAGACGACGGCGTAGGCGGCGAAGAGCGCGAACAGCGTCGACACCGCGACCGACGTCAGCGTGACGAGGAAGCTGTTCCACATCCAGCGCGGCAGCGGCTGGTCGGAGACGATCTGACGTAGCGAGCTGAGCGTCGGATGCGTCGGGAAGCCGGTCGGGTCGAGCTGGTAGGCGGAGTTCGACTTGAGCGCCGTCGAGACGATGAAGTACAGCGGGTAGAGCGCGGCGATGCAGAAGATCAGCAGGAACGCGTGCTTGCCGAGGATCCCGACGAGGCGGCCTCCGCTGGCCGCCCTCACGCCGACGCCTCCGCACGGCGCCGCACCCACAGGGAGAGGCCGATGAGCACGGCCGCCATGCCGAGCAGCATGACTGCGACGCTCGCAGCCGTGCCGTTTGCGCCGCTCGAGAAGCTGCGCCAGATGTAGAGCTCCATCACGCTCGACGAGTAGCCGGGCCCGCCCGAGGTCAGCACGTAGACGTAGTTGAAGACCCACGAGAGCACCGTGATGACCTGGATCACTGTCAGCAGCTCCACGATCGGCCTGATCTGCGGCACGAGCACGCGGAACTGGAGGCTCCACCAGCCGGCGCCGTCGATCCTCGCCGCCTCGGCCGTCTCGGGCGGGAGCGAGAGCAGCGCGGCCGTGAACACGACGACGCCGAAGCCGAGCTGCTGCCAGACCACGAGACCGCCGACCGAGACGATGGCGAGGTGCGAGTTGCCGAGCCAGTCCTGCGCGAAGAAGCTCAGGTGCAGCTTGCGCAGGAACGTGTTGAGCACGCCGTTCTGCTGCAGCAGGAACGAGAACGCGATGCCGATCGCGGTGGCCGGGAGCACGTAGGGCAGGAAGACGATCGCCTGGTACTGGCGCATGCCGCGGATGCGGTCGTTGAGCACGAGCGCGATCGCAAGGCCGAGGCCGAGCATGACCGGCACGGCGAGCAGGAGCTTGACGTTGTTGAGCAGCGACGTGCGGAACTCGGCGTCGTCGAGCACGCCCTTGTAGTTGTCGAGACCGACCCAGACGGGCGCTGCGAACGACCCCGCGTAGAAGCTCTCACGCACCACCTGCACGAGCGGGAACCCGAACGCGAACGCCATCGCCCCGAACGCCGGGAGGACGTAGACGTACGGCCAGAGCTCCCGCCGCCGGCGCTGCCGGCGGCGGGGGGGCTCGGACGCCACTGCCATCGCGCCGGCCCTCAGCCCGACGTGACCCACTTGGAGTAGTTCTTGAACTCGTCGGGATGCTGGCTCTTCCACTTCGAGAGCTCGCTCTCCCACAGCTTCACGGCGTCGGCGGGCGAGCCCGAGCCGGACGTGATGAGCTCGCCCGCGGCGAGGTCGGCGTTCCCGTCGACCTGCGGCGGGACGTAGTTCTCGGGCCACACCGACACCGCGGAGTGGTCGAGCGTGAGCTGCTCCTTGGCGAGCGGATCGGTCACGAGCGAGGCCGGGAAGCGCTTGTCGGCCGGGAACACGCCGGTCGCCGCGTAGAAGTCCTTGAGCACCTGCGGGGAGTGCAGGAAGACGAGGAACTGCGCTGCGGCCTTCGGGTGCTTCGACCACTTCGTGATGAACGCATCCGACGACTGGGTCGTGTCGTAGCTCGTCGCGAGCTTGCCCTTGCCCCAGACGGGGATCGGGCCGACGCCCATGCCCTTGGCGCCACCGAGCACCTTCGCCGCCGCAGCCGCGTCACCGTCGGTGACCCACGACATCGCGACCTTCTTCTGCTGGAAGAGCTGGAGGCCCTGCGGGAAGCTGATCGAGGCCACGTCGGAGTTCAGGTAGCCCTTCTTCTTGAGGTCGGCGAGCGCCTGGAAGAACCCCGTGTACTTCGGGTCGGAGAACTTGGCCTTGCCGATCATGGCCGCCTTGAGCTGGGCGACGGAGTCGAGGTTCTGCTTGCCGATCAGCGAGAAGAACCACGCGCCGCCGTAGCCGTCCTTGTTGCCCATGCCGAAGGGCGTGAGGCCTGCGGCCTTGAGCTTCTTGGCGTCGGCCAGGAACTCGGCCCAGGTCTTCGGCCCCTTGCTCGGGTCGAGGCCCGCCTTCTTGAACATCGCCTTGTTCCAGACGAACGGGATGCCGAGCAGGTACTGCGGCATCGCCCAGAGCTTGCCGCCCGACATGTTCTCGGCCGTCCCGATCCAGTTCTTCGTCTCGCTCGCGGGCACGTAGTCCGAGATCGGCACGGACCAGCCGTTCCAGGCCGGCGTGAGCGTCGGCAGCGTGGCCCACTGGGTCGCGATGTCCGGGCCGCTGTTCGTCTGGGCAACCGTCGTGAACGCCGAGATGAGCGTGTCGGTGGACTGCGTGACGACGTTGATCTTGACCTTCGGATGCGCCTTCTCGTACGCCGCGACTTCCTTCTTGATCCAGGCGTTGGCGCCCGGCGCGTCGTCCTCGCCCCAGTACCAGTAGGTCAGGCTCGCATTGTTCGGATCATCCGCTGCGCGCTGCGTCGACTGCGATGCCGCCGTCGTCGCGAACATCGCCGCGCCGACTGCAAGCGTCGCTCCGAGCACCGCCAGAACGTGCTTCCTCGCCATCGTGCCTCCGCTTCGGATGGGTGACTGGTCGGCAGCGTCGCCTGCCCCTAAGGACGTGTCAAGTAACCGTTAGTTGGGCGGCAGCGGCGGCGCCTCGGGCAGCACCTGGCCGCCGTCGACGATCACCGTCTGGCCGGTGACGTAGCCCGACTCGGCCGCGACGAGGAAGCGCACGGCCCAGCCGACGTCCTCGGGCGTGCCGAAGCGGCCCATCGGGATCGACGAGAGCATCAGGCGCTGGTGCTCGTCGCCCGTCTCGCCGAGGCCCTCGGTCTCGATGTTGCCCGGCATCACGGCGTTGACGGTCACGCCGCTCGTCGCGAGCTCGACGGCAGCGGAGCGCATCAGACCGAGCATCGCCGCCTTGGAGGCGCCGTAGTGCGCGTAGCCGACCTGGCCCGTGATCGGCCCGGTGATCGACGACGTCAGGACGATGCGGCCGTAGCCGCCCGCGAGCATCGCCGGCGTGCACGCCTGCACGGCGTGCAGCGCGCCCTTCACGTTGATGTCCATGACGTGATCCCAAAGCGCGTCGTCGATGTCCGCGAGCTCGGTGCTCGGGTAGATGCCCGCGTTCGCGGCCAGGATGTCGACCCGCCCGTAGGCGGCGAGCGCCGCCGCGGCGAGCGCCTCCACGGCGGATCGCTGCACGACGTCGCAGGCGACGCCGAGCGCATCCGCGCCGCCGTCGCGCAGCTCGCCTGCCGCCGCCTCGGCAGCCTCGCCGTCGACGTCGGCGACGACGACGCGCGCGCCCTCCGCGGCGAGCACGGAGGCGATCCCGCGCCCGATCCCGCGCGCGGCGCCGGTGACGATCGCGACCTGGTCGGTGAGTGGCTGCATGGACGGGGCGTGACTATAGAGCGGATGTGAGCAGGGCGCGATCACCACCCGGCCGTCGCGACCGGCTCTATAGTCGCCCGGATGCAGCGCTTCCTCGCGCGAGACGCCAAGTACTCCTACAGCCCCCACCACGCCTCGCTCGGGACGGTGCAGCCCGGCGAGCGCTTCGAGGTCGAGGCGGTCGAGGGCTTCTCCAACTACTTCCGCTCGGCGGAGGACTTCACGCCCGAGCGCTACGCCGAGGCCGAGGCCGTCAAGTGGGCCGTGACCGGCCCGATCGCCGTGGCCGGCGCCGAGCCCGGCGGCGCGGTCGCGGTCACGATCCACTCCGTCGAGGTGACGACGCCGGGCGTCGTCGTCTACGGCGACTACACCGCCGAGGACCCGTACGAGTGGTGGGACGTCGAGACGGCCTGCGCGGTCTACCCCGCCGAAGGCGGCAGCCTCCGCTTCGACGAGCGCACGACGCTGCCGACGCGGCCGCTGATCGGCTGCCTGGCCGTCGCGCCGGCCGGCGGCGAGCTGCACGCGAAGCTCCAGGGCCGCTACGGCGGCAACCTCGACTGTCGCGAGCTCCGCGCCGGCGCCACGCTCGTGATCCCCGTCCAGACCCCCGGCGCCGGGCTCTACTTCGGCGACTGCAAGGCGCTCATGGGCGACAGCGAGATCGTGGGGCCGCCCGAGGTGGGCGCGCTCGTGACCGCCACCGCCGAGCCGCGGGCGCGACCGGCCGCGATGGGCTGGCCGCGGCTCGAGACGGCCGACTCGATCACGACGCTCGTGTCCGGCAAGCCGCTCGAGTGGAGCGCGCGCCAGGCCTACCGGGAGCTGCTCGAGTGGGTCGTCGAGGAGTACGAGATCGAGCGCGCGAAGGCCGCGCTGCTGCTCGCGATGGTCGCGCACGCAGGCATCTGCCAGATCAGCAACACCGACTACACCGCCTACTGCGTCGCCCCGCGCGACGTGCTCGAGCCCTACCGGCGCGCGTCGCCGGCCTAGCGCACGAGGCCGCGCGCGGACACGTCGATCACGTGATCGACGACGCCGTCGCGCACCGCGAGCAGGCCCTCGTGCAGGTTGACGCAGCCGCAGGCGTGGTTCGGGATGACCTGCAGGTGGCGGCCGAGCGCCGGGCGCTCGTCGAGGCCGTCGACGCCGACGTAGCCGTGCTCCTCGTTGATCGTGTGCAGGTCGGCCCCGGGGTGGCCGATGATGAGTCCGTGGCCGCCGTCGGGGTGGCCGTCCGAGGTCAGCGTCTTCGAGCCGGCGTCGATCACGATCTGGCCGGGGACGGCGTCCGAGATGACCGTGACCTCGACCCACAGCGCACAGCGCTCGGCGTCGCCGTCGTTGCGGTCGAGCAGTGCGTAGGTGCCCGAGCGCAGCTCGTTGACCGACGTCTCGTGCGTGAGGTAGCGCGTGGGCGTGGAGCCGCCCGAGACGCGGTCGCCGCGCAGCCCGGCGGCCGCGAGCGCGTCGCGGGCCTCGCGCAGCAGCGCGTCGAACTCCGCGACGCGCGCGTGGATGAACTCGTCGTCGCCGCGGCAGTGGCCGGGGTAGCAGCTGATGCCCGCGACCTCGACGGCCGGCAGGCGCGAGAGCTCCTGCGCCAGGGCGAGCGCGCCGGCGGCGGTGGTCTGGCCGGTGCGATGCAGGCCGACGTCCAGCTCGACGAGCAGCTCGGCGCTCGTGCCGCGGCGCTGCAGCGCCGCGGAGAGGCCCTCGGCGGGCGCGAGGCCGTCGACGGCGACCGTCAGCTCGACATCGCCGGCGAGCTGCGCGAGCCGCTCCCACTTGTCGCTTCCGAAGGGCGGGTAGTGCACGAGGATCCGCGGCGCGCCCGCCTCCTGGAAGACCTGCGCCTCCCCCGTCTTCGCGACCGTCAGGCCGCCTGCGCCGAGCGCGAGCTGGCGCAGGCCGATCTCGGGCGACTTGTGCGTCTTCGTGTGCGGCCAGAGCGAGATGCCGTGGCTGTCCGCGTAGTCCTGCAGGTCGCGCAGGTTGTGCTCGAGGACGTCGAGGTCGACGACCGCGACGGGCGTCTCGACCTCGGCGAGCGGCCGCCCGACCTGCCGCTCGAGCAGCTCGAGTGTCCTGTCCGCTCCGGTGCGCGTGGGTGCCTGCATGCGGGCCAGCATACGCGCCGGATTCAGCCCGGGG
>DASXXY010000090.1:0-4401 GCA_036502805.1 Gaiellales bacterium
GATCGCCCGCACCATCAGCATCACGGCGGCGCTCGGCGCCCAGTAGGCCGACCCGCGTTGCAGCAGCCGCACGACCTCGGCGCCACCGTCACGCGTGCGCTGCACGACCTCCTCGAGCACAGCCGCGCCGAGCACCTCGGAGGCAGGCCGTCCGCCGATCGAGGCGGTGAGCGAGAGCGGCACCATCGTGTCGCCGTGCGATCCCAGCGTGAGCGCGTCCACCGAGCTCGCCGGCGCTCCGGCGCGCTCTGCCAGGAAGTGGCGGAAGCGTGCGGTGTCCAGCAGCCCGGCCATGCCGACGACGCGCGCGGGCGGAAAGCCCAGCGCATCCTGCGCCAGCGTCGTCATCTCGTCGAGCGGGTTCGTCACGACGATCACGACGGAGTCGGGCGCGACGGTGCGCACCTCTCGACAGACCTCGGCGACGATCTTGCCGTTGCCCTCGAGCAGATCCGAGCGGCTCTGCCCCGGCTGGCGTGGACGGCCGGCGGTGATGACGACGACGTCGGCGCCACGGGCCCCGTCGTACGACTCGCCGCCCGTGACCTGCGTGTCCGAGCCGAGCAGCGGTAGCGAGGAGCCGATGTCGAGCGCCATCGCGCGCGCCAGATCGCCGGCGACGTCGATCAGCGCCACATGGTCGCACAGCTTCGCCTCGGCGATCCGCGCGGCGGTGGTCGCCCCGACCATCCCGGCGCCGATGATCGCGACGCGCGTCATCCCTGGCGCTCCAGCTGCTCCATCACCCTCCGCACGACCTGCTCGACGAGCTGCGGGGAGGCGCGGCGGGGGTACTCGCGGTAGAGCAGCCGGCGCGCGAGCGTGCGCACCTGCGACTCGTGGCGCAGCCGGTCGATCTTGGGGCGGTCGAGCGGATCGGAGCCGGCCACGCGCTCAGACCCTCTGCGGCTGGAAGTTCTCGATCGCGTCGATGGCGGCGTCGCGGGCGGCGAGGATCTCGCTCTCCGAGCCGGAGAGCAGCGCGCGGCCGAAGCGCCCGACGTTCGAGAGGTGGATCAGCTCGATGTTCGCGGCCTTCTCGGCCTCGTTCACGGCCAGCGTCACGTAGGCGGCGGGCGCGATCTCGAGCACCAGCATCGTGCGGCCGGGCACCAGCAGCGCGCCGCGGCTCATGCGGTTGATCAGCTGCGCCTGGTACGGGTCGACGTTCGTGATCACCTGGTAGCTCTCGACCGTCGGCATCATCACGTCGGCGACCGTCAGCTCGGTGTACTCGAGCACCGCGCGGCCGGCGGCCTGCACTGCCGCCTGCTCGAACGAGTGCACCTCGAGCAGGCCGAACTCGCGCTCGATGAACTGCGTCGCGGGCTTCACGTCGGCGCCCTTGAGCGCGACGTCGGCGACGCGGTAGATCTCGTTCGACGGCGCGACCTCGACGTACAGCTCGGCCATGCCGGCGATGGGCACGTCGCCCTGGATCACCGAGCCGGCGTAGGCGGCGTACTGCGGCTGCATGCGGTCGATGTAGACCCACGAGCGCAGGGAGAAGTTGTTCGTGCGGCCGTCGCCCTTGCTGCTCATGTCTTCGCCACCGTTACCTTCTTCGGACTGCCGAGCTGGGTGAGGGCCGCGTCGGCCGCTCCGCTCGTGGGCCGCGCGATGACGTGCGCCGAGAGCAGCTCGCCGACGCGCGCGGCGCGCTCGGCGCCGGCGTCGCAGGCCGCGCGCACGGCGCCCACATCGCCGCGCACGACGACGGTGCACATCGCAGGGTCGACGCGCTGGACGCCGATCAGCTCGACGGCGGCGGCCTTGCACATGGCATCCGCCGCCTCGACCGCGGCCACGAAGCCGCGCACCTCCACCATTCCGAGTGCCTGGCCGTTGTCAGGCATCGCGCATCACCGCTTCGATCGCATTGCGGACGAGGTCTTCGAGGCTCGCGCCGACGGGCGGCGGAGCGGGCGCTGCGGCGGTAGCGGGAGCGGGCGCCGGCGTCCGGGAGGGCGTGGACGAGGGGTACGGCCGCGAGGCGGTCGCCGGGCCTGCGACGGGCTCGCGGTTGAGCGCCCACTGCGCCACGCGCAGGTCGTCGGCGCCGCTCGGCGGCATCTCCCAGTCGTGGATCTGCGCCGCCACGCGCTTCCGGTTGATGAGGTGGCGCACGCCGATGTTGTCGGACGAGATGGAGCCGCCGATCGTGCCGGTGCCGATCATGAAGGTGCGGTCAACTCCTGTCGAGTACCCCATGGCGCCGAACAGCGACGGCGTGTTGACGAGCACGCGGTAGGCGGGAGCCGCCTCGGCGTAGCGCGAGATGATGGCCTCGTCGTGCGCGTGCACGGCGGCCGTGTGGCCATCGCCGCCGAAGCGCAGCTGGGCGACCGCGGTCGCGATGCCCTCGTCGGGTCCCTCGACCTCGATGAACTTGAAGACGGGCCCGAGGATCTCGCGCGAGAGCGGGAAGTCGTAACCGATGCCGCCCGGGCGGACGACGAGCAGCTGCGTGCTCTCGGGGATCGCGAAGCCGGCCAGGTGCGCGAGCGTCGCGGGCGACTGCGACACGGCCTCGACGTTCGAGGGGCCGCGGCCGCCCTGCGGGAACAGCAGCGTCGTGAGCTGGTTCTGCTCGGCGTCGGTCAGGAAGTAGGCGCCCTTCGCCTCCATCGACGCCTGCAGCTGCGCGGCGATGGGGCGGTCGACGATGGCCGACTGCTCGGAGGCGCAGGCCGTGCCCCAGTCGAAGACCTTGGCGGCCATGATGCAGCGCGCCGCGTAGTCGACGTCGCGCACCGAGGCGTTGATGTAGGCGGGCACGTTGCCGGGGCCGACGGCGTAGGTCGGCTTGCCCGAGGAGTACGCCGCGAGCACCATCGCACGCGACCCCGTTGCGAGCACGAGATCGGTGCGGTGGTGGCGCATCAGGGCATCCGTGCCGGCCACCGAGACGCGCGACATGGACTGGAAGAGGTCGGCCGGCGCGCCCGCCTCCTGCGCGGCCTCCTGCATCACGCGCGCCGACTCGCCGCTCGAGCGCACGGCGCGCGGGTGCGGCGCGAAGACGACCGCGTTGCGCGTCTTGGCCGCGATCAGCGCCTTGAACAGCACCGTCGAGGTGGGGTTCGTGACGGGCACGAGGCCGGCGATCACGCCCACCGGCTCGGCGATCGTGATCACGCGCTTCTGCGGGTCGTTCTCGATCACGCCGACCGTGCGCTCGTGCTGGAAGCCCTCGTACACGTACTGCGTGTTGAAGACGTTCTTGAACGTCTTGTGGGCCGCGCGCCCGTAGCCCGTCTCCTCGGCCGCGAGCTTGCCGAGGCGCTCGGCCGCGGCCGTGCCGGCGCGCGCCATGGCGGCCGTGATGCGGTCGACGTCCTCCTGCGTGGCAGACGCGAACGCGCGCGCGGCGATGTGCGCGCGCACGGCGAGCTCATGCGCCTCGGTGATCGAGTCCTGCTCGGGCACGGCCGGAGCCCAGCGCTCTCAGACGCTCAGGCGTCGCCGCCGGGAAGGATCTTCTCGACGTCGGGGTGGGGGCGCGGGATGACGTGCGACGAGACGAGCTCGCCCACGCGCGCGGCCGCCTCGGCGCCCGCGTCGACCGCGGCCTGCGTGGCCCCGACATCGCCGCGCACGAGCACGGTGACGTAGCCGCCGCCGATCTGCTCCTTGCCGATCAGCGTCACGTTCGCCGCCTTCACCATGGCGTCGGCCGCCTCGACGGCGCCGACCAGCCCGCGCGTCTCGATCATCCCGAGCGCGATCATCGTCATGCCGCTAGAGCCTCGCGTAGACACGTGTCCTCCGGTCGTCAACTGTGGTGTGAGTCATAGGTTGGTGCGCGTCGCCTCGAGGCTACGCGAACTCCCGGTAGCGCTGCGTCTCCCAGTCCGTGATGGCCGCGTCGTAGAGCGCGGCGTCGTAGCGGGCGAGGGCCGCGTAGTCGTCGGCGAAGCGCTCGCCGAACGTCTCGCGCGCGAACGGCGTGGCCTCCCAGGCATCCACCGCGGCGCTCAGCGTGCGCGGCAGGCGCGGCAGGCGGTCGTCGGCGTAGGTGTCCTTCGCGGACGCCGGCGGCAGCTCGAGCTCGCGCTCGATCCCGTCCATGCCCGCCGCCAGCACGGCCGCGGACAGCAGGTACGGGTTGGCGTCGGCGGCGCCCGCGCGGAACTCCACGCGCGAGCTCGCGCCGGCGCCCGGGATGCAGCGGATCGCGACGTTGCGGTTGTCGAGCCCCCAGCTCACGCGCGTGGGCGCAAACGAGTAGTCCTCGATGCGCTTGTAGGAGTTCACGGTCGGGTTCGCGAGCAGCGCGATCTGCGCGGCGTGCGTCGCGAGGCCCGCGACCCAGTGGCGCATCGTCGGGTTGCCGAGCGGCTGCTCGTCGACCGCCTGCGAGAAGACGTTCGCGCCCTCGCGCACGAGGCTGTGATGCAG
>DASXXY010000091.1:0-1947 GCA_036502805.1 Gaiellales bacterium
CAACCGCGTGCGGCTCGACCTGCTGCCGGCCTTCCGCTCGCTGCACGCCGCGGCGGAGGCCAACCTGCTGCGCACGGCCGAGCTGCTGGCCGAGGACGACGCTGCGCTCGATGCGATCGCCGCCGGCCTCCTGGCCGGCCCGGGCGAGCTCGCCACCGCCGCGGTCGCGGCGGCGCCGCCTGCGGTCGTGCGGCGCGCGCTGCGCCGCGTCGCGGGCTTCCCGGCGCCGCGCCCGGTCGCGGCGCTGCGTCTGATCGAGCTCGCCCGCGCGCGCTCCGGCTCGGGCAGCGTCCCGCTCGGCGCGGGCCGCAGCGCGGAACGCCGCTACGGCCGCATCGCGATCGTCGCGAGCGCCGCGCCCGCAGCGCCGCCGCCCGAGGTGGAGCTCGCGCTGCACGGCGTCACGGCCTACGGCGGCGCGCTCGTGCACTGCGAGCTCGCCGAGCGCGACGGCGCGCTCGACCCGGCGCTGGCCGCGCACCCGACGCTGCGCCCGGCGCGTCCGGGCGAGCGCCTGCCGGGCGCGCGGCGCACGATCGCGCGCATGCTGCTCGAGGCGCGGGTGCCGCGCAGCGAGCGCGCTCGCTACCCTGTCGTGGCCGTGCGCGGCGAGCCCGTCGCGCTCCCCGGCATCGCCGTCGCCCCCGCACTGCGCCGACCCTCAGGTCTCGTGCTCACGATCTCGCCATGCTGACGCCCTCTGCCGACCCCGACGGGGTGCTCGAGGGCGTCCTCATCTCGGAGGACGACATCCGCGCGCGCGTGCACGCGCTCGGCGCGCAGATCTCGCGCGACTACGCCGGGCTCGACCCGCTGCTCGTCGCCGTGCTCAAGGGCGCGGTGATCTTCGTCTCCGACCTGCTGCGCGCGGTCACGATCCCGTGCTCGATCGACTTCATGGCGATCTCGTCGTACGGCTCGGGCACGGAGAGCTCGGGCGTGGTGCGCATCCTCAAGGACCTCGACGCGCCGATCGCCGGCCGCCACGTGCTCGTCGTCGAGGACATCGTCGACTCCGGCCTGACGCTCTCGTACCTGCTCGGCAGCCTCGCGTCGCGGGGGCCGGCGTCGCTCGAGATCTGCGCGCTGCTCGCGAAGCCCGACCGCCGCGAGGTGGACATCGCGTGCCGCTACGTCGGCTTCGAGATCCCCAACCGCTTCGTCGTCGGCTACGGGCTCGACGCCGACGAGCAGTTCCGGGGCCTGCCCTGCGTGGCCACCGTCGACGAGTCCCGCATCGGTCTTTGAGAGTTCGTTACGGCCGTTATCGGGGCGGAGCGGGGGAAAACCCCCGTGCTAAGCTCTTTCATAGGGCCGCTGTGCCGTTGCTGCGGGCCATGGTGTGTCCCGGCTGTCCGCCGGGGCCAGTCTCCGCGAGGATTTGCACGTGAACCGGACGTTCAAGACCGTTGCCCTGCCCATCTTGGTCGTGTTCGTGCTCGTCTACGTGGCACAGAGCATGTTCCACTTCGGCGGCTCCAGCACGCCCACCAAGAAGGCCGGCTGGGGCACGCTGGTCGCGCTCTCCGAGAACAAGGGCCAGGCAGGCAACCTGCAGTCGGTCAAGTTCAACCAGAGCAGCGTCAAGGTCACCTGGATCCTCAAGGACGGGCAGAAGTTCTCCGCGGGCTACCCGCGTACGGGCGATGCGCCCGGCCAGATGGTGAACACGCTCGTCAAGAACGACGGCGTCTCCGGCGACATCATCGAGTTCTCCGGCGTCGGCGGCAACGAGTGGCTGAGCCTGCTGCTCGGCGCGCTGCCGTTCGTGCTCTTCCTGGGCCTCTGGATCTTCCTCATCAACCAGATGCAGGGCGGCGGCTCGAAGGTGATGAGCTTCGGCAAGAGCCGCGCCAAGCGCATGGCCGTCGACTCGCCCAAGATCACGTTCAAGGACGTGGCGGGCGCTGACGAGGCCGTCGAGGAGCTGCACGAGATCAAGGAGTT
>DASXXY010000092.1:0-11128 GCA_036502805.1 Gaiellales bacterium
CGCACCCGCAGCGCCCGCGGGGCCCGAGGGCCCGCGCAGGTTCCAGCTCAGCGGGTGCTCGCTCGGCTTGCAGGTCGCGTCGCCGCTCACCACGCGCAGCACGGCGTAGGACGCGGGTGCGCCGTCCTTCGTCACGCGGTAGCAGGCGCGCACGGCCTGCGAGTCGTCGCGGTTGACCGCATAGCCCGCGCCCGCGCCGGCCATGAGCGCGCACGCGACGATCACGAGCACCCCCGTGCCCCGTCCGAGCATCCGCCGCATCCGTCCAGTCACGCGCATCCCTTCAACTTCCACCGGAGTCCTCCGTCACCTCCCATGCAAGTGGAGGGTCTGTGGGTTGACCAGTGGAGAAGGGTCGGTCAGGCTCCGGGAGGTTCCGATAGAACCTCGAGCAGTGCGGCGACCAATCCGTCGAGGTCGTGGCGCGACGCCTCGGCGACCACTCCGACCCCGAGCTCGCGTGCCGTCGCCGACGTCACCGGGCCGATCGAGACGCCGCGCACGCCGGCCAGGTCGTGTCCCGCGAGGGCCTCGGCGAAGCGCGTCACGGTGGACGACGACGTGAACGCGACGGCGTCGGCCGAGAGCATGCGCTCGGGGTGGCGCGGGCGGGTCGCGAGCGTGCGGTAGAGCGGCACGACGTCCACGTCGGCGCCGGCCGCGCGCAGGCCGTCGGGCAGCGTGTCGCGCGCCTCCTCGGCGCGCGCGACGAGCGCGCGCACGCCCTGCAGCGCGGCCGGGAGCGCCTCCAGCAGGCCCTCGGCCACGAAGCGCTCGGCGATCACGTCGGCGACGATGCCGACCTCGCGCAGCGCGGCCGCGGTGCCGGGGCCGATCGCCGCGACCGTCACGCCGGCGAGCGAGCGCGCATCGCCGCCGCCGCGCTCGAGCAGCAGGCGCGGGCTGTTCGGCGAGGTCACGCAGACGAGGCCGTAGGCCGAGAGCTCGATCGGGTCGCCGGCGATCGGCTCGATGCGGATCACCGCGCACTCGTCGACCTCGGCGCCGAGGTCGCGCAGGCGCGCGACGAGGCCGCTGGCCTGCGCGCGGGCGCGCGTGACGACGATGCGCCGGCCGTGCAGCGGCCGCGCCTCGGCCCAGGCGAGCTCGTCGCGCAGGCCCGCGACGGCCCCGATCACCGTGACCGCGGGCGAGCGGATGCCGGCCGCGGCGATCTCCGCGGCGATCGTGGCGAGCGTTCCCGAGACGCTGCGCTGGGCCGCCGTGGTGCCCGACTGCGTGACGCAGACCGGCGTCTCGGGCGGCTTGCCCGCGGCGATCAGCGCCTCCGCCACCGCCGCGAGGCTCGCGACGCCCATGAGCACCACGAGCGTGCCGGGCAGCCGCGCGAGCGCGGGCCAGTCGATGTCGGAATGCTCCTTGCCAGGCCGCTCGTGCGCCGTCACGACCGTGACCTGCGCGGCCAGGTCGCGGTGCGTCACCGGCACGCCGGCATACGCGGGCACCGAGATCGCGGACGTCACGCCAGGCACGATCTCGTAGGCGATGCCGGCCTCGCGCAGCGCCTGGGCCTCCTCGCCCCCACGGCCGAAGACGAAGGGGTCGCCGCCCTTGAGCCGCACGACGAGCGCGCCCGTGCGGCCGTGCTCGATCAGCGCCTGCGTCGTCTCGTCCTGCGTCAGCGCGACGCGGCCGGGCTGCTTGCCCGCATCGATCAGGCGACACCCGGCCGGGGCGTGGTCGAGCAGCGCGTCGGCGGCGAGGCGGTCGTAGACGATCACGTCGGCGCGCCGCAGGAGCTCCTGACCGCGTGCGGTGATCAGGCCGGGGTCGCCCGGGCCTGCGCCGACGAGATAGACCGTCACGCACGCACCGCGGCGACGATCGCCTCGCCTCCGCGCGCCAGCGCAGCGGTGGCGACCTCCTCGGCGAGCGCCGTCGGATCGCTGCCGCGCGCGTCTGCCTCGACGACCACCGAGCCGTCGGGCAGCGCGAGCCACGTGCGCAGCCAGAGCACGCCGCCGGCCTCCGCGACGGCGTGCGTCGCGACGGGCGCGAGGCAGCCTCCGCCGAGCAGCGCCGCGCAGTGGCGCTCGGCGACGAGGATGCCCCCGGCCTCGGCGTCACCGACCGCCGAGAGCGCGAACGCGTCCTCGGTGCGCGACTGCAGCGCCAGGAACCCCTGCCCGGTCTCGGGCAGCATCTCGTCCACCTCGACGCGGAACCCGATCTCGTGCGCGAGCCCGAGGCGGTCGAGGCCACAGGCCGCGAGCACGACGCCGTCGAGCCCGCGCTCGACGCGCTTGCGCAGCCGGGTGTCGACGTTGCCGCGCATGCTCTCGACGCGCAGGTCGGGCCGCAGCGCTCGCAGTTGGGCGCCGCGGCGCATCGAGGCGGTGCCCACGCGCGCGCCCTCCGGCACCGCCGCGAGGCTGCCGTGCGGCCCGCACCAGGCGTCGCGGGCGTCCGCGCGCGGCAGCACCGCGGCCAGCGCGAGGCCCGGCGACTCGTCCGTCGTGAGGTCCTTGGCGGAGTGGACCGCGACGTCGATCCGGCCCTCGGTGAGCGCGTCCTCGAGCTCCTTCGAGAAGACGCCGCGGCCGCCCAGCTCGCTGAACGCGCTGCGGCGGTCGCGATCGCCGGCGGTCGAGATCGGCACGATCGCGACGGGGCCGAGGCCGGCCTCGCGCAGCGCCTCGGCGGCGAGCCCGGCCTGCGCGTGCGCGAGCCGCGAGCCGCGGGTGCCCAGCCGCAGCAACGTCACGCGGGGTCGGTGCTCTGCGCGCGGTCGAGCGCCGCCTGGGCGGCGACCAGCGCCTGCTCGAGGCGGCGCAGCTTGCTCGCGAGGATCCACACGTAGGCGATCGTCACGCCCCAGATCGCCGCGACGACGGCGCCGACGGCCTGCGCATCCGAGTTGCTGATGGCGGCCAGGATCACGGCAGCACCGCCTCGCCGCGGATGCGGCGCTGCAACCGCTGCACGCCCTGTGCGAGCAGCTTGCCGCGCAGCTCGAGGCGCCAGAGCGCCGACGCGAGCAGGATGAAGGCGGCCCACGAGACGAGGAACGCGAAGAACATCGAGTGCTCCATCGCGGGCCCGTCGCGGTGGAAGACCGTCGGGTGGTGGATCGTGCCCGCGAGGTGCACCGCGCCGAGCGAGAGCGGCACCATGCCGATGCCGAGCAGCGCGTAGATGGACGAGAAGCGCTCGCGCCTCGCGCCCTCCTCGACCGCGTAGCGGAGCATGAAGTACGCGCAGTAGAAGAGGAAGACGAGCAGGAACGTGTTCAGCTGCTTGTCGCTCCAGTCCCACCAGATGCCCCACGAGACCCTGGCCCAGATCGGCCCCGTGATCAGCACGAGCGTGCCGAGGATCACGCCCTGGTGGATCGCGACGTACGAGCGCAGGTCGTCCATCGGATCGCGCCGCAGGAGGTGGCGGGCGGCGTAGAACGCGCCCACCAGCAGGAAGAGGTACGACGTCAGCGCGATCGGCACGTGCAGGTAGAAGATGCGCTGGCGGTAGCCCTCGGCGCGATCACCCGGGACCCACAGCGCGATCAGCAGCGTGGAGATGACGAGGAGGGCCCCGGCGGCGAGCACCAGCGGGCGCAGGAGTCGGTCTGGAGTACGCACGGGATCAGTCGGTCAGCGCGTGCTCGCACACGGCGTACGCGAGCAGGCCGACGATGGCATCGTAGGTCAGCACGAGAGCCAGGGGGCGCATGACGCTGTCGCCCGCCGCGGCGTGCACGCTGCAGGCCAGCGCCGCGATCAGGAGCGGGACGGCGGCTGGCAGGTAGAGCAGCGGCACCATGACCTCGCGGCCGCGCACGGCCGAGGCGACCGCGGCCACGAGCGAGCCGAGCGCGGCCAGGCCGAGATCGCCCGCGAGCAGCGCGAGCAGCAGCACGCCGAAGCTCGGCACGGGTGCGTCGGCGGGCAGGAAGAGGTATGACAGCGGCACGGCGACGACCTCCATCAGCAGCAGCAGCGCGGTGATCGCGATCGCCTTCGCCGCCCAGATCGCCGTGCGCGGGATGGGCGCGAGCACGAGCGCGTCGAGCAGGCCCTCGTCGCGCTCGGCGTTGAAGACGCGCGCCACGGCGAGCAGCGTCGCGAGCAGCAGGGTGACCCAGAGCGAGCCGACCGTGACCGACACGGGCGGCTGCGAGATGTCGGCGCCGTAGTGCAGCACGACCTGCGCGACGGCCGCGAACAGCCCCATCGCGAGCGCGAGCTGCGGCGCGCGGCGCTCGAGCGTGAGGTCGGTGCGCACGAGCAGCCGCACGGCGCGCGCGAACGGCACGGCGTGCGCGGTCACGGCAGCACCTCGAGCTGCAGCAGCTCGTCGCAGAGCTGCTCGGCGCGCCCGCGCTCGTGCGTCGCGAGCACGAGCGTCAGGTTGCCACGGGCCGACTGCAGCAGGGCGTCGAGGCGCGCGACGCTGGCCTCGTCGAGACCGCTGTGCGGCTCGTCGAGCACGAGCAGCGCAGGCGACGGCAGGAGCGCGCGGGCGAGCGCGAGGCGCTGGCGCTGCCCCTGTGAGAGCGCCGCCGCCGGGCGCTCGGCCTGCGCTACCAGATCGGCGGCGGCGAGCGCCTCGTCGGCGAGCCCGGCGGGCAGGCCGTAGAGGCCGGCGCACAGCACGAGGTTCTCGCGCGCGCTGAGCCCGCCCCAGAGCAGCGGCCGGTGGCCGGCGTAGGCGACGCGCGCGCGCTCCGCCGGCGGCAGCTCGACGCTCACGCGGCCGTCGACGAGCACCTCGCCCGCGCGCGGGCGCAGCAGCCCCGCGATGCAGCGCAGGAGCGTGGACTTGCCGCTGCCGTTCGGCCCCAGCAGCCCGAGCACTCGGCCCGGCGCGAGCGTGTAGTCGACGCCGGCGAGCACGACGCGGCCGCCGTAGGCGTGCCCGACGCCTCGCAGCTCGAGCCGCGGCGCGGTCACGAGAGCGCGACGTCGAGCGTGACCGTCCCGAAGTACAGCAGGGCGATCACGCCGTTCACGCTCAGGAACGCCATGTCGACGCGCGAGAGGTCGCCCGGCGAGACGAGGTTCTGCTCGTACGCGAGCAGCACGGCCACGGCGGCGACGCCGACCGCGTAGATCGGCCCGAGGTCGAGCGAGAGCCCGACGCCGATCAGCGCGACGACGCTCAGCGCGTGCAGCGTGCGCGAGATCGCGAGCGCGCGCGCGACGCCGTAGTCGGCCGGCACGGAGTGCAGCCCCTGGGCGCGGTCGACGTCGATGTCCATCGTCGCGTAGATGATGTCGAAGCCGGCGATCCAGCAGGCCACGGCCGCGCCGAGCAGCCACGCCGCGATGTCGAAGTGGCCCGTCACGGCGACCCAGCCGCCGACCGGCGCGAGGCCGTCGACGATCCCGAGCCAGAGGTGGCAGAGCGGCGTCACGCGCTTGAGGTAGGGGTAGACGACGAACGCGGCGATCACGATCGGCGCGAGCCAGCGCGTGATCGCCGGCAGCTGCGAGAGCCCGACTGCGAAGACGGCGAGCGAGACCGCCGCGAACGCCAGCACCTGCCCGCGGCCGAGCCGCCCGGCAGGCAGCTCGCGCCCGGCGGTGCGCGGATTGCGGGCGTCGATCGCGGCGTCCACGAGGCGGTTGACGGCCATCGCGAAGGAGCGCGCGCCGACCATCACGACGGTGATCCAGACGAGCACCGCGAGACCCGGCCAGCCGTCGACCGCGAGGATCGCCCCGACGTACGCGTAGGGCAGCGCGAAGACCGTGTGCTCGAGGCGCACGAGGTTCGCGAAGCGCCGGCCCAGCGCGACGGCGCTCACGCCTGGTGGTGCGTCGTGGGCTCGGAGCGGAGCAGCTTGACGGCGTGCTCGAGGATCGGCGCGAGCACCGCCCAGCCCTCCTCGCAGGCGCGCGGACTGCCGGGCAGCGTGATCACGATCGTGCGCTTGCGCGTGCCCGAGACGCCGCGCGAGAGCGCCCCGTGGGGCGTGTGCCGCAGCGCATCGGCGCGCAGCGCCTCGTCGATGCCCGGGCTCAGGCGCTCGAGCGTCGCGCGTGCGGCCTCGGGCGTGACGTCGCGCGGGGCGAAGCCGGTGCCGCCGGTCGTGAGCACGACGTCCGCGTCGTCGTCGTCGCACAGCTGCGCGAGGCGCTCGGCGATGGCGTCGCGCTCGTCAGGCAGCACGCCGCGCCAGCTGACGTCGTGACCCGCGGCCGCCGCGCGCTCGGCGAGCACGGCGCCGGAGAGATCCTCGCGCGTGCCGCCGTGCACGCCGTCGGAGACCGTCAGCACGGCGATCCTCACGGACGCACCCAGCGGCCCGACTTGCCGCCGTCCTTCTCGAGCAGCGCGACCGACTCGATCGACCCGGTCGCGTCGATGCCCTTCGTCATGTCGTAGACGCACAGGGCCGCGACGGCGCAGGCCGTCATGGCCTCCATCTCGACGCCGGTCTGGCCCGTCGTCTCGCACACGACCTCGATCGCCACGCCGCCGTCGTCGAGCTCGAGCGACGCGCTCACGTGCGTGAGCGCGAGCGGGTGGCAGAGCGGCAGCAGCGCGGGCGTCTGCTTGGAGCCCGTGATCGCGGCCACGCGCGCGACGCCGAGCACGTCGCCCTTCGGCAGCGTGCCCGCGCGGATGTGCTCGACGACCGCCGGCGCGAGCCGTACGCGCGCCCCCGCGCGGGCCCGCCGGCGCGTGACCGGCTTGTCGCCCACGTCGATCATGCGGACGTCGCTCACCGCTCTCAGCTCCGCAGCAGGCGCCGGGCCTCGTCGGGCTCCATGGGCTCGCGGCCCAGGGAGTCGGCGAGCGCGACCGCGAGCTCGACGAGCTCGGCGTTGGAGGTTGCGGGCGTCCCGTCCGGAAGCAGCGCGGAGTCCTCGAGGCCGACGCGGACGTGGCCGCCGAGCGCCGCCGCCGTCGCGCACACGGCAGACGTCGCGACGCCCTCGCCGTGCGCGATCCAGCGCAGCTGCCCGAGCGTGCCCGCGAGCGCGTCGACGAGCCGCAGCAGGTTGCGCGGCGTGCCGGCGAGGCCCTGCTCGGTCGTGCCGGCGGCGGCGCCGAGCTCGAGGTGCAGCCACGGCGCCTGGGCCAGCAGGCCGTCCTCGTACAGCGCCTCGACGTCGGCGATCGCCTCGAGCGCGTTGATGCCCGGTTCGGGCGCGACGCCCGCGCGCTCGCACGACTCGAGGATCTGGCGCGCCTCCTCACGGTGCGCCGGGAGGTCGGGCGCCGGCGGCTGGACGTTGACGGTGGCGAGCTCGGGGAGCTCGCGCAGCACGTCGAAGAGCGCGGTCACGGTGCCGAGCGACGTCTGGCGGGTGCGCTGCGTCGTGATCGAGATCGGCACGTCGACGAGCGCGCGGATGGCGCCCACGATCTCGTCGAACGTGAGGTCGAACGCGCTGCCGCCGTCGTCGCGGCGGGCGTGCACGTGCACGACGCCCGCGCCGGCGTCGACGGCGCGCTTCGCCTCCTTGGCGATCTCGCTGGGCGTGTACGGCAGCTTCTTCGCGACCTTGCGGTCACGGCTGCCGTTGAGCGCGGCGACGATCAGGATCGGATCGGCCATCCACCTCTCCCGTCGCGCACATCGCTCGGCACACGTCCTCCTTCCGGGCGGCCGGGTGGCCGCATCGGCCAGCAATGCTATCCCGGGTTCGCGGCCGGGCAGCCCGTCAGCCGCAGTTGGCGAAGCTGGCCGGGCGGGGCAGCAGCTTCACGGGCACGATGCGAGCCTTGTTGCTGCGCATGACGTGGAGGTCCACCTGGTCGCCCGCGCGGTGCGCGCCGATCGCGCGGTCGAGGTCGCGGAAGCCGGCCACGGCCGTGTGGCCGACGGCCGTGATGACATCCGCGTCGCGCGCATACGTCTTGCCGGCCACGGCGACCGCGTCGGCGCCGACCTGCAGGCCCGCGCGCTGCGCGGCGCCGCCGCTCGAGAGCGACTGCACGAGCGCGCCGTGCTGCGTGGAGAGGCCGAGCGAGTCGGCGAGCGAGGGCGTGAGCGTGGCGGCGGAGACGCCGAGCCACGCGTACGGCACCTGCCGCCCGGTCGCGAGCGCGAGGTAGGCGCGGCGGACGGCCTCGATCGGGACGGCGTAGGCGACGCCGCCCCGTGCGTCGGGGTTGATCGCGGTCACCATGCCGACGACGCGGCCGGCGGCGTCCATCAGCGGCCCGCCCGAGTTGCCGGGGTTGACGGCGGCGTCGGTCTGGATCACGCCCGTCGTGCGGAAGCACACGCCCTTCGCCGAGATCTGCCGGTCGAGCTGCGAGACGACGCCCGTCGAGAGCGACGCGCGGTTCTCGAACGGGCTCCCGATCACGGCCACGGGCGCGCCGATGCGCAGCGAGCGGGCGCGTCCGAGGGCGAGCGTGCGCAGGCCGAGGTGCCCGGGGTCGACCTGCAGGAGCGCCGTGTCCTCGAACAGGTCGTAGCCGAGCACGCGGGCATCCGCGCGCGTGCCGTCGTCGAGCACGATGCGCACGGCGCTCGCCTGCGTGGCCGTCGTGCTGCCGTCGTCGATCTCCGTGACGACGTGGGCCGCCGTCACGACGAGCCCCTTGCCGGCATCCACCACGAAGCCGCTGCCGGCCGTCTCGTCGTCCACGCCGAAGCTCGACTCGATCGTGAGCACGCCGTTCTGCGCGCGGGCGTAGACGGCGACGGGATCGAAGCCCGCGGCGGGCTCGCCGCGCACGATCGTCGTCGTCACCGAGCGGCCGCCCCCGTCGCTCCGGAGCGCCAGCGCCAGCGCGCCGCCGGCGAGGCCCGCGACGAGCGCGACGACGGCGCCCGCGAGGAGTGCACGGGTGCTCACGGTGTCCCAGCATAGGCCGCGCCGGCCGGCTCCCCGACCGGCCCGGGCAGCTCGAGCACGAAGCGCGTCCCGCCGGGCTCGCTCGTCGCGAGCAGGCGCCCGTCCATGCGCTCGGCCAGCTCGTGTGCGATCGCGAGGCCGAGGCCCGTGCCGCGGGCCGCTGCCCCGGGCGCGCGGTAGAAGCGCTCGAAGACGCGCTCCAGGTGCTCGGGCGGGATGCCGGGGCCGTCGTCGGACACGACCACGCTCGCGCCCCACGGCGTCGTCTGGGTGCTGAGCGTGACGATCGAGCCGGGCGGCGTGTGGCGGAGGGCGTTGTCGACGAGCACGCGCAGCACCTGGAGCACGCGCCCCTCGTCGCCGCGCGCCGGAGCGCGACCGCCGGGAGCGACGACGATCGACGACCCGCGGCGCGTCGCGAGCGCCTGCATCTCGCGTGCGCTGTCGGCCGCCAGCTCGCCGAGCTCGACCTCCTCGTGCGCGATCGTGAGCCCGCCGGCGTCGAGGCGGGAGAGGTCGAGCAGGTCGGTCGCGAGCTTCGTGAGCCGCTGCACCTGCTCGTCCATCGTCTCGAGGAACTCGCTGCGCTCGGCCTCGGTCAGCCCGCCCTCGGTCAGCAGCTCGAGGTAGCCGCCGAGCGCCGTGAGCGGCGTCCTCAGCTCGTGCGAGGCGTTCGCGATGAACGCGCTGCGCGCGCGCTCGAGCGCATCGAGGCGCTTGCGCATCTCCTCGAGCGAGCGCGCGAGGTCGCCGATCTCGTCTCCTTTGCGATCGACGATCGGCTCCGAGAACGAGCCGCGCGCGATGTCGTCGGCGGCCGCGCGCAGCCGCGCGAGCCGGCGCGCGAGCGGCTCCGCCGCGGCCGCTCCCGCGAGCAGCGCGACGGCGAACGCCAGCAGCCCGCCGATCGCGAGCCGCCGCTCGACGGCGGAGACCTGCTGCTGCACGTCGCGCAGCGGCGCCTCGACGAGCAGCACGCCGTCCATGATCGCGGTCGAGATGTAGAACGTCAGGACGGCCGTGCGCCCGCCCGGGAGGTGCGCGACGGTCGAGCTGCTGCGGTGCAGGTGCGCGGTCTCGAGCACGATGCCGGACGCCCCCGCGAGGCGCTCGTCCGGCGCCGAGTCGACCGTGTGCCGGACGCTCAGCCCGTTGACGGTGAAGAACGCGATGCGGCCGACGCCGAGCGTCGCCGCGGCCGCGCGCAGGTACTCGGGCGTGACGTCGGTCTGGTCGAAGCCTGCGACCTGGCTCGTGAGGCTGCTCGCGAGCACGCTCGTGCGCAGCGAGTCGATGCGCGACTGCTCGAGGTTGCGCTGCAGCGACGGCAGCACGAGCGCCGCGAGCACGACGAGCACGAACGCCGCCGAGGCGGCGGCGACGACCGTCAGCCGCATGCGCAGACGCCCGGGGCGCTGCAGTGCGGCTCGGATCATGCGCCGAAGCGGTACCCGACGCCGCGCACGGTGCGGATCAGCTCCGGCGCCGACGGGTCGCTCTCGAGCTTCTCGCGCAGGTGCCGGATGTGCACGTCGATCGTGCGCTGCTCCCGGTAGTCGGCCGAGTCCCAGACGCTCTCGAGCAGGGCACGCCGCGAGAGCACGCGGCCCGGCGAGCGCATCAGGCTGCGCAGGATCTCGAACTCGACGTACGTCAGCTGCACCGGCTCGCCGTCGCGCTCGGCCGTGCGGCGCGCGACGTCGAGGCGCACGCCGGCCGCCTCGAGCACGTCCTCGACGCCCGCCTGGCCGGTGGGCCGCTGGGCGCGCCGCAGCACGGCGCGCACGCGCGAGCGCAGCTCGGCCAGCGAGAACGGCTTCGTGACGTAGTCGTCGGCACCGATCTCGAGCCCGAGCACCTTGTCGACCTCGTCGTCGCGGGCCGTGAGCATGATGATCGGCAGCGTCGCCGAGAGCACGCGCAGGCGCCGGCAGACCTCGATGCCGTCCATCCCGGGCAGCATCAGGTCGAGCAGCACGAGGTCGGGATGCTCGGCTTCCACCAGCCGCAGGCCCTCCTCGCCGCTGACCGCGCCGAGGACGCGGTATCCCTCGCGTTCGAGCGGGAAGCGCACGAGGCGCTGAACGGCGTCCTCGTCGTCGATGACGAGGATCGTCCCACGGCTCGCACTCACGTCCCGCAGTCTAGTGTCCCGGGACGGAGCACACCCTCCGTCCCGGCCCGCGGCGGTGGTGCATACTCGAACGCGATGTTCCCGGAGGGTGCACCTCGCGAGCGCCGGTCGCGCCTCGCGAACGTGCGCCGCAACGCGGCGCGGGGCCCGCGAGCGACGGCGCTGCTCCGTCCCGGCCCCTACCGCACGGGCTGGCTCGTCGTGCTCGTCCCGG
>DASXXY010000093.1:0-2965 GCA_036502805.1 Gaiellales bacterium
GACGCCGATCATGGAGGCCTTCCGCGTCGCCGACGACGTGCTGCGCCAGGGCGTCCAGGGCATCACCGACCTGATCACGGTCCCGGGCCTGATCAACCTCGACTTCGCCGACGTGCGCACGGTCATGCGCAACACCGGCACGGCGCTCATGGGCATCGGCGCGGCCGCGGGCGAGAATCGCGCCGCCGAGGCCGCTCGTGCAGCCATCTCCTCGCCGCTCCTCGAGTCGAGCGTCGAGGGCGCGAAGGGCATGCTCCTGAACATCACCGGGCCGAGCGACCTCGGCCTGTTCGAGGTCGACGAGGCCGCGAAGATCGTGCAGGGCGCAGCCGACCAGAACGCCAACATCATCTTCGGCGCCGTCGTCGACGACGCGATGGGCGAGCACGTGCGCGTGACCGTGATCGCGACCGGCTTCGAGCGCGGTGCGCCCACGGTGACGCGTCGCGAGCGGCCCGCCGAGCGCGATCCGGGTGAGCGCGGCGAGCGCGAGCGCGGCTCGCGCGAGCTGTTCGACGTCCCGTCGGACATCCTCGACGTGCCGTCCTTCCTGCGCGAGGACTGATGCGCACATGCGGCCGGCTGGTGCCAGTCGCCTCGCACGGACGCGGGTGACGGCCTGCCCGGCGCCGGTCGCTCAACCGCTGGCGTGATGGCCCGCGTCGCTGCGATGCGACGCCCGACCCCGCTCGCTCAGGACTCGCGGCCGCGCCACTCCGGCGCGCGCTTGCCCACGAACGCCTCGATGCCCTCACGGCCGTCCGGTGCGACGGAGTTCGCCGCCATGACCTCGCTGGCGTGCTCGTACGCCGCGGGGAGGGCGCGGTCGAGCTGCTCGTAGAACGCCGTCTTGCCGACGGCCAGGGCGTGCGAGCTGAACCCCGAGATGCGGGCTGCGAGCTCGCGCGTCTCGGCGTCGAGGCGGTCGCGCGGGACGACGCGGTTGACGAGGCCCCAGTCGGCCGCGGTCGGGGCGTCGATCATGTCGCCCGTGAGCAGCATCTCGAGCGCGCGCTTGCGCCCGATCGCGCGTGAGACCTCGACCATCGGCGTCGAGCAGAAGAGGCCGTAGCGGATGCCGGACGTCGCGAAGCGGGCATCCTCGCTCGCGATGGCGAGGTCGCAGGCCGCGACGAGCTGACAGCCGGCGGCGGTCGCGATGCCGTGCACCTGCGCGATCACGGGCTGGGGGAGGCGGTGGATCGCCATCATCATCGCGCTGCACGTGTCGAAGAGCTCGCGCGCCGACGGCAGCGAGCAGCCGTTCATCTCGGCGAGGTCGTGGCCGGCGCAGAATCCCGAGCCCTCGCCGCGCACGATCACGGCGTGCACCGACGTGTCGGCGGCGGTCTCCGCAAGCGTCGCCGTCAGCTCCTGCAGCAGCGCCAGGGAGAGCGCGTTGCGGCGCTCGGGCCGGTTGAGCGCGAGCGTCCGGACGCCCGCGGCGTCCTCGACCAGGAGCGGGGAGGCGGAGACGGTTGCCATGCCCCGAGGATACCGCTTCTAGACGGCTTCCTCGGCCTGGGGCGTGGGGTCGAAGCGGTAGCCGACGCCGTACTGCGTCTGGATGTAGGAGTGCGTCGAGCGCCGATCGAGCTTCTCGCGCAGCTTGCGCACGCAGACGTCGACCGAGCGGTCGCGGGCGCGGTAGGGCACGTTCCAGACGCGCTGCTGCAGCTCGTCGCGGTCGAGCACCCGGCCCGGCTGGCGTGCGAGCGTCAGCAGCAGCCGGAACTCGGTCGGCGTCAGCTCGGCATCGCTGCGCCCGCCGGCGGCGTCGAGCAGGAACGCGCGCCGTCCCGCAGGGTCGATCACGAGCCCCGGCGCATCGATCGGCTCGAGCGACTCGGTGCCCTCGGCGCCGCCGCGCGTGCGGCGGAGCAGGGCCTGGACGCGCGCGACGAGCTCGCGCATGCCGAACGGCTTGGCGAGGTAGTCGTCGGCGCCGATCTCGAGTGCGTGCACCTTGTCGTGCTCGGAGCTGCGCGCCGAGACGATCAGGATCGGGATCGCGATGCCCTCGCGCCGCGCCTCCTGCGTCAGCGCCCAGCCGTCGACGCCCGGCAGCATGAGATCGACCACTGCCACGTCGTGCTGCTCGTAGCGCAGCTTGCGCAGCCCCTTGTCGCCGTCCTCGGCGAGGACGACGTCCATCCCCGCGTGCCGCAGGTGCGCCGCGATGGCACGTGCGATGACGCCGTCGTCCTCGACCACGAGCACGCTTGGCATGGCCCAAGCGTGCCACGTCCGCCGGTCGCCTGTTCGCAGGGCGGGCCTCGTCATCTAGACTGGCGCCCATCGGGGAGCCGCGCGAGCGGCGCCGCGAGCGTGGTGAGAGTAGCTCAGTTGGTTAGAGCCCCCGGTTGTGGTCCGGGAGGTCGCGGGTTCGAATCCCGTCTCTCACCCTCGAAGGCAAGCCGTTCCCGCTTGCTGGAGAGCGGCTCGTCGTTCTCGACGTCCATGCTCTGCCTCCTTGTTGACGCTCCAGGCGCGGCGTCCTGGCGGGTAAGGAACAGCGATTCGACGGCGGCGTCCCTCGCGGCGAGCGAACATGGAGTGCCCGCATATTTCATCGCCGGTCCGGGCCGTAGGTCCCTCGGGCTCGGCCGGCGCCGTGCGAGCTCCTACGACGGCATGACTGGCCGCCAGGCCGGGTCGGAGCTGTCGAACGGCCCGTGTGTGAGCTGCCGAAGCCCACCGCCGTCTGTGCCGACGACGTAGATCGCGCGATACGGATGGAGCGTGCCCGTCTGCGCGGAGAACGCGAGCCAGAGTCCGTCGGGCGAGAAGCTCGGCCGCCCGGGCGCCGACGCGAGGGCGACGCGTCGGGGGGCGCCCGAGCCGTCGGCAGCGGTCACGTAGACGCCTGTGGCCGTGCTGAAGGCGAGGTCGCCGCCGGCTGGCGACCAGGCCACGGCGAGCGCTTTCTGACTTGCCCGCGGCAGCAGCCGCCGCCGATTCGCGC
>DASXXY010000094.1:0-9952 GCA_036502805.1 Gaiellales bacterium
CCTTCGACGGCGGGGTCGAGCTCGTCGGTCGGGACGCGGCGGAAGAGCGGCCTGCCGATCTCCGCGCCCGGGCCGAGGCCGCCGCGCACGAAGATGTCGTACGCCTGCACGCGCTTGCCGTCGGCGTCGCGCGCCGTCGTGCCCTGGAAGCCGAGGTCGGCGATCCAGTGCTGCGCGCAGGCGTGCGGACAGCCGTCGAGCTGCAGCCCGAGCGAGCTGATGGCGTCGCCGAAGCGCGCCTCGAGATGGTCGATCAGGCGGCCCAGCCGCTGCTTCGTCTCGGTCACCGAGAAGTTGCAGTGGGGCTCCCCCGTGCAGCCGACGGCGCGGCCGCGCAGGTGGTTGTCGTCGAGCGCGAGGCCGAGCGCCGCGAGCCCCTCGACCACCTCGCCGACGCGCTCCTCGGCGACGTTGGCGATGAGGAAGTTCTGCTGGCGCGTGATGCGCACGTCCGCGCCCACGCGCTCGGCGAGATCTGCGACGGCGATCATCTGATCGCCCGAGATCAGGCCGAGGTGCACCGGCACGCCGATGTAGCTCAGACCGGGCTGCTTCTGCGCGTTGATGCCGAGGTGGTCGCGCGAGGCGAGCTCGGGCGCCGGCAGCGCGAAGTCGGCGAGCGCGCGGCCGAGCCGCTGCTCGACGCGCAGGCGCATGCCCACGGGGCCGATGTCGTCGATCATGAACTTGAGCCGGGCCTTGACGCGGCTGACGCGGTAGTTGAGGTCGTCGGCCCAGGCCCCCGTGATCGCGGCGAGCACCTCGACCGCCTCGTCCTTGGGGACGAAGACGCCGAGCTCGCGGGCGATCCGCGGCACGGACGAGAGCCCGCCTCCGACGAGCACGCCGAAGCCCTCCTGCCCAGCGTGGATCGCGCCCACGAGCGCGATGCAGTTGATCTCGGGGGCGTTGTCGCGATCCGGCGTCGCCGCGATCGAGTACTTGTGCTTGCGCGGAAGGTTCGAGAAGTCGGGGTTGCCGTAGAAGAACTCCGCCGCCTCCTGGATGACCTCCGTGCAGTCGAACAGCTCGAGCGGGTCGATCCCCTGCACGGGCGAGCCCGTGATGTTGCGAACCGTGTCGCCGCAGCCGCCGGCGGTCGTGATGCCCGCCGCGTCGAGCTGGGCGAAGACGTCGGGCAGGCTCTCCAAGGACAGGTGGTGCAACTGCACGTTCTGGCGTGTCGCGAGCTCGCCGACGCCGCGGCCGTAGCGGTTCGACACCTCGCCGATCGCGCGCAGCTTGTCGGGCTCGACGAAGCCGGCCGGCAGCTTGACGCGCAGCATGAACGTGCCGATCTTGGGCTTGTCGTGGTACAGCCCCCACCACTGGAGGCGCACGATGTCCTCCTCCGGCACGGCCTCGTAGCCGGCCGCGATCAGCGCGGGCAGCTCGTCGCGGATGCCGAGCGGCGCCTTGTCGCGCTTGATGCGCTCGACGGGGTTGCGCTTGAAGACGAGGTCCCAGTCGGCCTCGGGTCGCTCTCTCTTGGGACGCACGGTCGTGCTCACGAACACCTCCATGACGGCATGCGGCTGCCGCCCTCGCGGGATACGGCGTTTGCACGGTGTCGCTGCCCCGGGAGGGCGCGACCGCTGCGTGCTAGCCGAAACGACGAACGCTCTCGCGTTGTTTCAGGCTCGCGCGAATTCGTTGGCGCGAGGCGCTCAGATGCCCGTCGACGACCCGTGCGCCGAGCAGTGCTCAGCTGCGGCTACGGGTACGGGCTCTGGTGCGGGTGACGGGACTCCTCTCGACGCTCGACATCCTCCGAGCCACGTGGCTCGCCGGGATTGGCACCTTGCCCTGTGGGCAGGTTGCCGAGGTGTCATCGGGCCGGAACCCTCAACCTCTCCTGATGTGGAGCGGATCCATCCGCGTCCGCCACGGAGCATACACAGCGCGCACGGCGACGCACCCCCGATCCGAGGCGCACGGCCCGCACGGGCCGTCAGCCGTGGAGCGTCGCTAGCGGTGGAGCAGGCCGGCGACCGGCGCGGCCAGGCGCGCCCCGGGCCGCGGCCGCCGGATCAGCCGGGGACGGCTCGCGAGCAGCGCGCCGAGCGCCTCGGCGAGCCGGTCGATGTCGTCGAGCCCCGAGCCGATGCCGAGGCTCGCGCGCACGGCGCCCGAGCCGGTGCCGCGCGACGAGGCGCGCAGGTGGCGCACGAGCGGATGGGCGCAGAACGCGCCCGAGCGCACCGAGATGGCGTGCTCCTCGGCGAGCCGGCGGGCGATCTCGCCGGCCTCGAGGCTCGGCGCGTGGAAGGAGGCGAGCGCGACGCGGGGTGCGTCGTCGGCCCACTGCGAGAGGACCCGCACGCCAGGGACGGCGGCGAGGCGCTCGCGCAGGAGCGCGCCCATCGTCAGCTCCTCGGCCGCCAGCAGGCGCATGCCGTACGCGGCGAGCGCGGTGCAGGCCGCACCGAGCGCGATCGCGCCGAAGACGTTGGGCGTGCCGGCCTCGAAGCGCGCGGGCGCGTCGCTCCAGACGACGCGGTCGTCGAGCACGCGGGCGACGGCGCCGCCGCCGTGCAGGAGCGGCTCGGCGGACGCGATGCGGCGACCGCGGGCGACGAGGACGCCGACGCCGAAGGGCGCGTAGAGCTTGTGGCCCGAGAGTGCGAGGTGGTCGATCCCGAGCGCCTCCATGTCGATCGGCACGTGCGGCGCGAGCTGCGCCGCGTCCACGCAGATCTCGGCGCCGTGGCGATGCGCGAGCTCGGCGAGCTCGCGCAGCGGCAGGATCTCGCCCGTGACGTTGGACGCGCCGGAGACCGCGACGAGGTCGTAGCGCGTGCCGCCGAGCGCGACGTCGGCGCGCGTGAGGAGCTCGTCGGCCGAGCGCGTGAACGGCAGCAGGTCGACGGCGCGCCGGCGCCACGGGAGCATGTTGGCGTGATGCTCGCCCGGCGTCGAGAGCACGCGCGCGTGGGCGGGGAGGCAGTGCGCCAGCACGTTCAGCGCCTCGGTCGTGTTGCGCACGAAGACGACGAGCTGGTCCGGCGCCGCGCCGACGAACGACCCGACGGCGCTGCGGGCATGCTCGTAGGCGGCGGTCGAGGCCGCGGCCTCGGCCCCCGCCCCGCGATGGATGCTGCCGTAGTAGGGCAGCACCTCGAGCGCCGCGTCGGCGGCTGCGCGCAGCGCCGGCGCCGTGGCGGCGTAGTCGAGGTAGCGGCTGGCGCGCAGCGTCCCGTCGGCGCAGCGCACCTCGCTGCGGGCCCGGACGATCTCGGGCGCGACGTGCGGCGAGCTCGCCCGCAGGCTCTCGCTCTCGTGGATGAACTGCCTGACCGCCACTGACGACCTCCCGGCCCGTTCGCTGCCAACCGGCCTGCGCTGCTGCCTGGGCACAAGGAGTACAGCGGATTTCTCTACTTGTCAAGTGGACAAGTAGAGAAACCTCCCCGTTCGGATCTCGCAATGCCCGACGGGATAGGCTCGGGCCATGCCTTTCGACGACGTCATCGCAAGCGAGGACGCGCTCTACGAGGTCTACGAGCAGCCCGGCGACGGCGTGCGCGCGAAGTCCGTGGCGACGTTCGACGAGCACTGCCGCGCGTTCATCGGCCTGTCGCCGTTCGTGCTCGTCGCGACGGCCGACGCCGACGGTCGCTGCGACGTCTCGCCGCGCGGCGGCGCGCCCGGGTTCGCGGCGATCCTCGACGACACGCGGCTCGTGATCGCCGACGCGAGCGGCAACAACCGCCTCGACACGCTCCGCAACATCGTCCAGACCGGCCGCGCCGGCCTGCTGTTCCTGATCCCCGGGCTGGCCGAGACGCTGCGCGTCAACGGCCGCGCCTCGATCTCGCGCGATCCGCAGCTGCTCGCGCGGCACGACGCCGGCGGCAAGCCCGCGAAGGCCGTCATCGGCCTCGATCTCGAAGAGGCCTTCCTGCACTGCGCGAAGGCCTTCATGCGCTCGTCCCTGTGGCAGCCGGAGACGTGGCCCGACCGCGCGGGCCTCGCCCGTCCAGCGCAGATCTGGAAGGACCACATCGGCATGCCAGACCCGATCGACGAGGTCGAGGCCTGGCTCGCAGAGGACTACGCCAACAACCTCTGAGCGCCGGGCCCTACGGCGCCGCGCGCCAGCCGAGACGCTGCAGGTCGACCCGGGTGAGGACGCGACCACTCGCGCTCGGGCGCGTGCCGACCCGAGCTACGTGAGCCGCACTGGATGGCCCTGAGCAACCAATCCACCCCACATATGGGTGGGAAACTCCTGTACGTGTGTGTAGGTGGTCGTGTCCACCCTACGCCGCGGGGTCCTGGCCTGCCTGTTGCTGGCCGCGCTCGCGCCGGGGGCGGGCGCCGTGATCGGCGGCCAGCCGGCCGCGCCCGGCGCCTGGCCGTTCGCCGCCGCCCTGATCGACGCCTCGGTCAGCGACACGCTCGCCGGCCAGATCTGCGGCGCCGTGATCGTGGGGCCGCGCGAGGTCATGACGGCCGCGCACTGCGTCGTGCCGGACGGCTCGGTGCACCCGCGCCGCCGCTCGCTCGACATCGTCGCCGGGCGCCTGCGCCTGCGCGGCGCGTCCGCGGCCCGCATCCACGTCCTGAGCGTGCGCGTGCATCCGGCCTTCGACCCGCAGTCGCTCGCGAACGACCTCGCCATCCTCGAGCTGGCGAAGCCCGTGGCGGGAGCCGCGCAGCTGGACGACGGCACGATCGGCGTCGCGGGCGCCACGGCGACGGCGCTCGGCTGGGGCTCGACGACGGCCTCGCCCGCCGGCGACTTCCCCGACGCCATGCGCCAGACGGCCCTCGACATCGAGCCCGACACGAGCTGCAGCACCGCCTACGGCGACGGCTTCGATCCCGCCACGATGCTCTGCGCGGGCGTTCCGCAGGGCGGCCGCGACACGTGCCAGGGCGACTCCGGGGGGCCGCTCGTCGCCACGGGAGCGACGGGCGCCGTCGTCGTCGGCTTCACGAGCTTCGGCGGCGCCTGCGGCGAGGCCGGCGCGCCGGGCGCCTACGTGCGCGCGGACATCGCGGCCGCATGGCTCGCGACCGGCGCCGCGACGAGCGCCGACCGCACGGCGTCGCTGCCGCAGCTGCGACGCGTGGTCGCGAGCGTCATCCGCCCGCTGGCGAAGCCCAAGCGCCCGCGCGCCAAGCGCTGACGATCGCTCACGGCCGGCCGCTGCCGGCGATCCACGTCTCGCGCACGAGCGCAGCCGTGCCGCCGAAGATGACCGCCGCGCCGAGGTGCTCCGGCGCGACCTTGCGGATCTCGGGGTGCTCGAGGTCGAGCGCGACGAGGTCGGCCGGGCCGCCTGCCGCGATGCCCGTGCGGGCGAGGCGCAGGCTGTGCGAGCCGTTGTCGGTCAGGCAGCGCCAGAGCGACGGCGCCGGGCCGTCGTCGCCGTCCGAGACGAGCACGTTGCGCTGTCCGCTGAGCCGGCGGGCGAGACCCTCGGTCTCGCGCGCCTCCTCGAACGGGTCGAGGCGGACGTTCGAGTCGGAGCCGAACGCGACCGGCACGCCACGCCGCCAGAGCGCCGCGGCGGGCAGGAAGCCGTCGCCCAGGTTGGCCTCGGTCGTCGGGCACGCGCACACGGTCGACTCGCTGCTCGCGAGCAGGTCGAGCTCCGAATCCGAGACGTGCGTCGCGTGGATGACCGTCGTCCCCGTGCCCAGCACGCCGGCGTCGGCGAGGTGCTCGATCGGCCGCAGGCCGAACTCCGCGAGCGACTCCTCCACCTCGCGCGGCTGCTCGCCCGCGTGGATGTGCAGCGGAAAGCCCGTCTCGGCGGCGTGCTCGGCGATCGCGACGAGCCACGCGCGCGGCACCGCACGGAGCGAGTGGGGCGCGTAGCCGACGGTCACGAGCGGATCGCCCTCGACCGCCGCCGAGAGCCGCTCGACGCGGTCGAGGTAGACCTCGACGCTCGGATCGCAGAAGCGCCGCTGGCCCGCCGTCGGGCCCCGGCCGGCGCCCCCGCGCGCATAGGCCGCCATCAGCACGACGATGCGGATGCCGACCGAGCGCGCGGCCTCGACGACCGCCAGCGCGAGCTCGTTGGGCTCCTCGTAGGGCGTGCCGTCGGGCCGGTGGTGGACGTAGTGGAACTCCCCGACGGCGGTGTAGCCGGCGCGCCGCGCTGCGTCGAAGCACTCCTCGGCCACCTCGCGCATGCCGCGCGGATCGAGCGCCTCGGCCGCGGCGTACATCGACTCGCGCCACGACCAGAAGTCGTCCTCGGGCACGGCGGGCGAGCGCAGCTCGACACGGCCGCGGAGGTGGCGCTGGAACGCATGCGAGTGCCCGTTGACGAGGCCCGGGATGAGCATCCGGCCGGGCAGGCGGACGACGTCGTCGCGCTCCCCCGCCCCGCTCGCGTCGAGCAGCGCCGTGATCCTCGGCCCGTCGATCTCGACGGCGACGCCGGCGCGCACGCCGCCGCCGGGCTCGAGCACGACGTCGGGGACGAGCAGCGTGCGCGTCACGGCAGCATCGGCAGGTCGAGCCCGCGCTCGCGCGCCGTCTGCCGCGCCACCGCGTAGCCCGCGTCGGCGTGACGCATGACGCCGGTTCCCGGGTCGTTCGTGAGCACGCGCTCGAGCCGCAGGGCGCCCTCGTCCGTGCCGTCCGCGACGACCTGCACGCCCGAGTGGATCGAGCGGCCGATGCCGACGCCGCCGCCGTGGTGCACGGCGACCCAGGCCGCGCCCGAGGACACGCCGAGCAGCGCGTTCAGGATCGGCCAGTCGGCGATCGCGTCCGAGCCGTCCATCATCCCCTCGGTCTCGCGGTAGGGCGAGGCGACCGATCCGGAGTCGAGGTGGTCGCGCCCGATCACGATCGGCGCGCTGACCTCGCCCGAGCGCACGAGCTCGTTGAAGCGCAGCCCGGCCCTGTGGCGCTCGCCGTAGCCGAGCCAGCAGATGCGCGCCGGCAGGCCCTGGTAGGCGATGCGCGTGCGCGCCAGCTCGAGCCAGCGCTGCAGGTGCTCGTTCTCGGGGAAGAGCTCTCCGACCGCGGCATCGGTGGCCGCGATGTCGTCGGGATCGCCGGAGAGCGCGGCCCAGCGGAACGGGCCGGTGCCGGTGCAGAAGAGCGGCCGCACGTAGGCCTCGACGAAGCCCGGGTAGTCGAACGCGTGCGCGTAGCCGCCGGTCCGCGCCTCGGCGCGCAGGCTGTTGCCGTAGTCGAAGACCTCGGAGCCGCGGGCCTGGAACGCCACCATCGCGGCGCAGTGGCCGGCCATCGAGGCGCGCGAGAGCTCGATGTAGCGCTGGGGATCGCTCGCGCGCAGCTCGGCCGCGTCGTCGAGCGCCAGGCCGTCGGGCACGTAGCCGCCGAGCGGATCGTGGGCGCTCGTCTGGTCGGTCACGATGTCGGGCGCGAGGCCGCGCTCGAGCAGCTCGCGGAAGACCTCGCCGGCGGACCCGACGAGGCCGATCGAGCGGCCGTCGCCCGCCGTGCGCGCCTCCTCGGCCTCGCGCAGCGCGGAGTCGAGGTCGGGCGCCACGAGGTCGAGGTAGCGCGACTCGATGCGCCGCTCGAGCCTGTGCGGGTCGACGTCCACGACGAGGCAGACGCCGTCGAGCATCGTGACCGCGAGCGGCTGCGCGCCGCCCATGCCGCCGCAGCCGGCCGTCAGCACGAGGCGGCCGCGCAGCGAGCCGCCGAACTTCTCGCGCGCGACGGCGGCGAACGTCTCGAACGTGCCCTGCAGGATGCCCTGCGTGCCGATGTAGATCCACGAGCCGGCCGTCATCTGGCCGTACATCGTCAGCCCCTCGGCCTCGAGCCGCCGGAACGTCTCCCAGTCGGCCCAGTCGGGCACAAGCAGGCTGTTCGCGATCAGCACGCGCGGCGCCATCTCGTGGGTGCGGAAGACGCCGACGGGCTTCCCGCTCTGCACGAGCAGCGTCTCGTCGTTCTCGAGCCGGCGCAGCGTGGCGACGATCGCGTGGAACGCCTCCCACGAGCGCGCGGCGCGCCCGGTGCCGCCGTAGACGACGAGGTTCGCGGGATCCTCGGCGACCTCCGGGTCGAGGTTGTTCATGAGCATGCGCAGGGCGGCTTCCTGGAGCCAGCCCTTGCAGCTGAGCTCGGTGCCGCGCGGCGCGCGGATGACGGGTGCGTCGGTCACGGCGCCTGACGCTACCAGGCGGCCGTAGGATGAGTCGACGTGGGCATGCTGACACTCGCCGAACTCGAGCGCGTCGCCCGCGGCGGCGCGCCCGCACCGCTCTCCGCCGACGCGAGCGCACGGCTCGTGCGCGGTCGCGAGACCGTGGATGCCATGGTCGCCGACGGCACCGTCGTGTATGGCGTGACGACCGGCTTCGGCGATCTCTCGTCGGTGCGGATCGACGCCGCCGACGCGGCGCAGCTGCAGCTCAACCTCGTGCGCTCGCACGCCATCGGCGTCGGCGATCCGCTGCCCGACGAGGTCGTGCGCGGCATGCTCCTGCTGCTTGCCAACAGCCTCTCCAAGGGCCATTCGGGCGTGCGCCCCGAGCTCGTCGCGCTGCTCCTCGGCCTGCTCGAGCGCAACTGCCTGCCGGTCGTCCCGAGCCGCGGCTCGGTCGGCGCCTCGGGCGACCTGGCGCCGCTCGCGCACGTCGCGATCCTGCTCTGCGGCGAGGGCCTCGCGACGTTCGCCGGAGAGCGCCTGGAGGGCGCCGAGGCGCTGCGCCGCGCGGGGCTCGAGCCCGTCGAGCTGGCCGCCAAGGAGGGCCTCGCGCTGATCAACGGCACGCACCTGATGGCGGCCTGCGGCACGCTCGCGCTGCGCGACGCGCGCCGCGTGCTGGATGCCGCGATCGTGACGTCCGCGCTCTCGCTCGAGGCCTTCATGGGCTCCACGACGCCGTTCGACGCGCGCATCCACGAGCTCCGCCGCCACCCCGGCCAGAACGCCGTCGCCGCGCGCCTGCGCGCGCTGCTGCAGGGCAGCGCGATCGTCGCGAGCCACGCCGACTGCGGGCGCGTGCAGGATCCGTACACGCTGCGCTGCGTGCCGCAGGTGCTCGGCGCGATCGCCGACGCGCTCGACTACGCCGAGAGCGTGCTCGAGCGCGAGCTCGACTCCGTGACCGACAACCCGCTGCTCTTCCCCGACGACGGCGAGGCCTGCTCCGGCGGCAACTTCCACGGCCAGCCGCTGTCGCTCGCGCTCGACCACCTCGGGCTCGCGCTGTGCGAGCTCGCGTCGTTCGCCGAGCGCCGCACCTACGCGCTGCTCTCGCCGAGCTACGCGGGCCTGCCGCGCTTCCTCACGCCGCACCCGGGGCTCTCGTCGGGACTGATGATCGCGCAGTACACGCAGGCGGCGCTCGTCAACGAGTGCCAGACGCTCGCGCACCCCGCCGGCGCCGGCTCGGTGCCGACCTCGGCCGGCATGGAGGACTTCAACTCGATGGGCGCATGGGCCGCCCTCAAGGCGCGCCAGGTCGTCGACAACGCCGCCCACGTGGTCGCGATCGAGCTCGTGTGCGCCTGCCAGGGCGTCGAGTTCCACCGGCCGCTCGTGACGACGCCCGCGCTCGAGGCGGCGCTCGCGGCCGTGCGCACGCGCGTCGCCCGGCTCGAGCAGGACCGCTCGCTCTCGGCCGAGGTGACGGCGCTCGCCCAGGCCCTGCGCAGCGGCGACCTGGTGCTCGCGGCATGACCGCCGCCCGCCCCCTGCCGGACGCCGGCGCATGAAGCCGGCGATCCGCCAGCTCTCGCACCTCGGCGCGGACGAGCGCGACCGGCTGCTGCGCCGCTCGCTCGACCAGATCTTCGCCCCCGCGCTGTGGGACTCCGTGCGCTCGCTCTACGAGGACGTCGCGGCCGCCGGCGACGGCGCCCTGTGCGCCGCGCTGCAGCGCTTCGACGGCGTCGACGCGCAGCCCGGCGACCTGCGCGACTCGGAGGCCGAGCTCGACGGTGCCGGCGCGACGCACGCGCCCGAGCTGCGCGACGCGCTCGACGGCATGGTCA
>DASXXY010000095.1:0-7014 GCA_036502805.1 Gaiellales bacterium
TCCGACAGCGGCTCGAAGTCGTCCGATTCCAAGTCGTCTGATTCGAAGGGCTCCGAGTCCAAGAGCTCGGGCAGCTCGGGCAGCGACAGCTCGTCGTCGAAGAAGTCCGACAGCGGCAGCAGCAGCAGCTCCAAGCCCGCCGCCTGAGCGACCCGCGGGGCGTCTAGGTGCAGCCGGCGGCGAACGTGTCGCCCTGGACGGCGGCGACCGGCGCCGACGTGCCGAGGACGGCCAGGATCACGCGGCGGTTCTCGTCGCCGCCGATCAGCTCGCTCGCGCCGCCGACCGATGTGATCGTGCCGCCGAGGTGGCAGTGCAGCGTGCTGCCGATGCGCATCTGGCGCCAGCCGAGTTCGAGCACGTCGTTGGCCGTGAGGTCGGTCGTGAGCGGCTTGCCGATCGAGCGCCCGACGCTCGGCAGGTGGAAGAGCGTCTTCGGCGACGCCAGGCCGTGCGCGATCGACTGCAGCACCCGCTGCTGGCGGAGGCCGCGCGTGAGGTCGTTGTCGGCCGGGTTCGCCGTGTTCTCGCGCACGCGGGCGTAGGCCAGTGCGTGACGGCCGTCGAGGTGCAGCTTCCCGCGTGAGAAGCGCCACGGGTGGCCGTCGAAGCTGTTCGAGATGATCTTCTCGGGGTTGTCGATCGTGACGCCGCCGAGCGCATCGACGAGGTCCCGGAAGCCCGCGAAGTCGACCAGCACGACGTGGTTGATCGGGATGCCGGTGAGCGCCTGCACCGTGCGGATCGCGAGCGCCGGGCCGCCGAGCGCGTAGGCCACGTTGATGCGGTCGTCGCCGTGGCCGGGGATCGTGACGCGCAGGTCGCGCGGGATCGAGAGCTGCGCGATCCGGTTGCGCGCCGGGTCGACGCGCACGAGCAGGATGGAGTCCGAGCGACCGGGCCCCGAGTCGGAGCGCCGGTCGGAGCCGAGCACGAGCGTGGTGGAGGGGTCCGAGAGCAGCGAGCCGCCCGGCGTGAGCGCCGCGCGCGTGCCCGCGTCGACGCGCCCGTTGGCGTCGTTCAACGAGCCGCGGTACTGCCAGTACCCGTAGCCGATCCAGGCCACGAGGACGACGAGGACGCCGACCACGGTGAGCGTGACGAGGCGTCCCCAGCGCCGGCGCCTGCGCGGCGTGCGCGGCGGCCGCGGCGGCCGCCGCGAGGGCGGGGCGGTGGGATCGGCCGGCGGCCGGCCCGGCGGCGCGGGCGTCCGGCCGGGCGCCGGCGGCGCCTGCTGGTCGCCCGGCAGGATCACGACGCCCGGCCGCCCGCGCGGCTTCGGCGGCGCGGCCGGCGGCGTCACGCGCGGCTGCACCTTCGTGCCGTCGACGGGCGCAGCGGCGTCGCCGAGCGGCGCCGCGGGAGGCGCCTCCGCCTGTCCGGCGGCATCGGCGCGAGCGCGCTGCTCGATCGGGTCCTCGGCGTCGTCGCCCCGGCCGCGATATGTCCGGAACGGCCGCTTGGCGTCGTCGCCGGGCACGGGCGGCACCCTACCAGCGCACTGCATAAAGGCCGTGTCAAAGCTGCTTTGGGAGCGTGTCGGCGGCTGGTCGCGGCGGACATGGACGGCGTCGTCGCGACGGCCGCCACGCCCCGGCGCAGCCACCGACCCGCAGCCCCGCGACCACGGCCCTACCGGGTGCCGCCCGCGATCCGGGCTAACGTCATCCCGTGCTCACGATCGTCCCGACGCCGCTCGGCAACCTGCGCGACATCACGTTGCGGGCGCTCGACGCGCTCGCGTCCGCCGACGTGATCGCGTGCGAGGACACGCGGCGCACGCGCGGGCTGCTGAGCGCGCATGCGATCCCGGCGCCCGAACTCGTGGCCTGCGACGAGCGGCGCGAGCGCCAGGTCGCCGACCGGCTCGCGGCGCGCGCGCTGGCAGGGGAGTCCGTCGTGCTCGTCTCCGATGCCGGCATGCCGCTGATCGCCGATCCGGGCCGCCTGATCGTGACGCGCGCGCTCGCCGCCGGCTGCGAGGTCGTCGTCCTGCCGGGCGCGAGCGCGGTCGAGACGGCGCTCGTCGCCTCGGGCCTCGCGTCGGAGGGTTACGCGTTCGCCGGCTGGGTGCCGCGCGCCGTGGGGGAGCGCGCGCGCTTCCTCGGCGCGGCCGTCGCCGCGCCGCTCCCCACCGTCGCCTTCGAGTCGCCGCGGCGGCTCGCCGTGACGCTCGCCGACCTCGCCCGCATCGCGCCGGCGCACCCGATCGCGGACGCGCGCGAGCTGACCAAGCTGCACGAGGAGGTGGTGCGCGGCAGCGCGGCGGACGTGGCGGCGGCGGCGATCACCGAGCGCGGCGAGATCTGCCTCGTGATCGCGGCCGCCGCGCGCGTCGCCCGCGGCACCGCGCCGTCGCCCGAGGCGCTCGCCGCGGTGCGCGAGCTCGTGGCGCACGGACTGCCGGCGCGCACGGCGAGCGAGCTCGTGGCGCGCCTCACGGGCGCGCCCCGCAGGGCGCTCTACGACGGGGCGGTCAAGCCGGTGCCGCCTCCTACACTGCCCTGATGCCGCGCCCGGGGGAGCCCTACTACGTCACGACGCCGATCTACTACGTCAACGGCGAGCCGCACCTCGGTCATGCGTACACGACGATCGCGGCCGACGTCGCGACGCGCCACGCGCGGCGCTGCGGGGCCGATGCGTTCTTCCTCACCGGCACCGACGAGCACGGCGCCAAGGTGCAGCAGGCCGCGGCCGCTGCCGGCGTGACGCCGAAGCAGTGGGCCGATCCGATCGCCGAGCGCTTCCGCGAGCTGGCGCGCAGCATCGGCGCGGCGAACGACTTCTTCATCCGCACCACCGATCCCGAGCACGAGGCGTTCGTGCAGCGCTTCGTCGAGCGCATGCGCGAACGCGGCGACCTCTACGAGAGCACCTACGCGGGCCTCTACTGCACGGCCTGCGAGGCGTTCTACAGCGAGGACGACCTCGTCGACGGTACCTGCCCCGAGCACGGCACGGTGCCGACCTGGACGGAGGAGCGCAACACGTTCTTCCGCCTCTCGGCCTACCAGGACGCACTGCTCGCGCGCTACGCCGCGGAGCCGCCGTTCGTGCTGCCGCAGACGCGCCTCAACGAGGTCCGCTCGCACGTCGAGGGCGGCCTGCGCGACGTCTCGATCACGCGCGAGTCGGTGAGCTGGGGCGTGCCGCTGCCGTGGGATACGGATCAGGCGATCTACGTCTGGATCGACGCGCTCATCAACTACACCTCGGCGCTCACCTACGCCCGGCCCGGCGAGGACCTGACCGACCGCCTGTGGCCCGCCCGCTGGCAGCTGCTGGGCAAGGACATCCTGCGCTTCCACGCGGTGATCTGGCCCGCGATGCTGCTCTCCGCCGGCTACGAGCTGCCGCGGCAGCTGTTCATCCACGGGATGCTCGCCGGGCATGACGGGCACCGCATGTCGAAGACGCGCGGCAACGCCATGGACTACCGCCCCGCGGCCGCGGCCTACGGCGTCGACGCGCTGCGCTACTACCTGCTGCGCGAGGTCGGCTTCGGGCAGGACGGCGGCGTCGGCTATGCCGGCATGCACGAGCGCTACCACGGCGAGCTCGCGAACGAGCTCGGCAACCTCGTCTCGCGCAGCGCGGCGATGGTCGAGCGCTACCGCGACGGCGTCATCCCGTCCGTGCCGGCAACGCCGGAGCTCACGGCGCTCGCCGCCGAGGTCGCCGCGGGCTACGAGCACCGCTTCGAGCACCTCGACTTCACGGGCGCGCTCGAGCGCGTGTGGGAGCTCGTGCGCGCGCTCAACCGCTACGTCGAGGCGCGCGCGCCGTGGGAGCTCGCGAAGAGCGACGAGCCGGATGCCGCCGCGGCGCTCGACGAGACGCTCGCGACGCTCTGCGAGGGCGTGCGCGTGCTCGCCGTGCTGCTGTGGCCGTTCATGCCCGCCAAGGCGCCGCTGATGCTCGCCGCCGTCGGCGAGGCGGGCGACGACGTCGCGTTCGGGCGCACCGTTCTCGGCCGGGGCAGCGGCAGGACGGTCGACCGCACGGGCGGCTCGCTCTTCCCGCGCATCGACGCCCACCCGGAGTGATCGACACCCACGCCCACCTGCAGGGCCTCGACGGCGGCCCCGGCGCTGCGATCGCCGAGGCGGCCGCGGCCGGCGTCGCGCGCATCGTCTGCGTCGGCGACTCGCCCGAGCTCGCCGAGGGCGCGATCGCGCTCGCACGAGCGCACCCGGGCGTGTTCGCGACGGCCGGCCTGCACCCGCACCGCGCCGAGCTCTGGGATGACGGCGTGCGCGCGCGCCTCGACGAGCTGCTCGCCGACCCGGCCGTGGTCGCCGTGGGGGAGTGCGGCCTCGACCACTACCGCGAGCGCGCCGGGCGCGAGGCGCAGGCGGTCGCGTTCGCGGGCCAGGTCGAGCTCGCCGAGCGGCACGGCAAGCCGCTCGTGATCCACACGCGCGAGGCAGCGGACGACACGCTCGCGGTGCTGCGCGAGACGGCCGCAGCCGTCGTGCTGCACTGCTTCTCGCTGCCCGAGCACCTCGACGAGGCGGTCGCACGCGGCTGGTACTGCTCGTTCGCCGGCAACGTCACCTACCCGTCGGCGGCCGACCTCGCCGCTGCCGCGCGCAGCGTCCCGGCCGAGCTGCTGCTGCTCGAGACCGACTGCCCCTACCTCTCGCCCGTGCCCTACCGCGGCAAGCCCAACCGCCCGGCCTACGTGCTCGACACGCTGCGCTTCGTGGCGGGCCTGCGCGGCGTCGCCCCCGAGGAGCTCGCAGGCGTGGTCGAGGCGAACGCCGCGCGCGCCTTCGCGCTGCCGTGAGCACGCCCAAGCAGGTCACGCTCGCGCGGCTCGCCGAGCTCGGCCTCCGGCCCGATCGCGAGCTCGGCCAGCACTTCCTCGTCGACGACAACCTGCTGGGCGTGATCGAGCGGCTCGCGGCGCTGCGGCCCGAGGACGTCGCGCTCGAGATCGGCGCCGGGGTCGGCACGCTCACGGCGCGCCTCGCCGCCGTCTGCGCGCACGTGCACGCGGTCGAGATCGACCGCCGGCTGGAGCAGGCGCTCACGCGCACGCTCGCGGGCAGCGGCAACGTGAGCGTGCACTGGGGCGATGCGATGCGGCTCGACCTGGCGGCGTTCGAGCCGGCCGCCACGGCCTTCGTGGCGAACCTCCCGTACCACGTGGCGGCGCCGCTCGTGCTCGAGTCGATCGGCGGCCTGCCCGGGATCGAGCGCTGGTGCGTGCTCGTGCAGCGCGAGATCGCCGAGCGCCTCGTCGCCGGCCCGGGGGACGCGCTCTACGGCGGCCCGAGCGTGCTCAGCGCACTGGCGCTCGCGCCGACCGGCCGCCACAACGTCTCGCGGAGCGTCTTCGTGCCCGTGCCGAACGTCGACTCGACGCTCGTCGCGTTCGCGCGCCGGCCGCACTGGCCCGAGCTCGCCGGCGACTGGCCGCAGGTGGTGGCGACGGTGCGCGCGGCGTTCGCCTACCGCCGCAAGACGCTCGTGAACTCGCTCGCGAACGCCGCCTGGCGGCCCGGCCGCGCCGCCGTCGAGCAGGCCTGCAGCGCGGCCGGCGTGGACCCGGCCGCGCGCGCGGAGTCGCTCCCGCCCGAGGCGTTCCTGCGGCTCGCGCGAGCCGGCGGCTGACGTGCGGGCGGGCGTCAAGATCAACCTCAGCCTGCGCGTGGGGCGGAGGCGGCCGGACGGCTATCACGAGCTCGCGACCGTGTTCGCCGCGCTGCCGCTCGGCGACGAGCTCGAGCTCGAGCCCGCCGCCTCCACGAGCGTCCACGCCCCCGGCCTGCCGGGCGGCGACGGCCTCGTCACGCGCGCGCTCGCGCTGCTCGCCGCGCGGGCCGGGCATGCGGGCGGCTGGCACGTGCGGATCGACAAGCACGCGCCCGTCGGTGCCGGCCTCGGCGGCGGCAGCGCAGATGCCGGCGCCGCGCTGCGGCTCGCCAACGCGACCTTGCCGGCGCCGCTCGGTCGCGACGAGCTGCTCGCCGTGGCGGCCGCGGTGGGCTCGGACGTGCCGTTCTTCGCCTCCGGCCTGGCGAGCGCGCTCGGGCGCGGGCGCGGCGAGCTGCTCGAGCCGTGTCCGCTCGGGGCGGCCGCGTGGGCCGTCCTCGCCTGGCCCGGCGCGGAGCTCGCGACCGCCGAGGTGTACGCCGCCTACCGGCCCGGCGACCGCGCGGACGAGCGCGTGGCGTCGCTGACGGCGGGCCCCTTCGCGGTGAGCGACGCCGCGCAGCTCGCGGCGCTCGTCGAGAACGACCTCGCCGCGCCGGCGCAGGCGCTCTGCCCGCAGGCCTCGGCGACGTGCACGCGGCTGCGCGACGCCGGCGCGCTGGCGGCCTGCGTGAGCGGCTCCGGCTCGGCCGCGTTCGGGCTCTTCGGCGACGAGGGCTCGGCGCGCGCAGGCGCCGACGCCGTGGCACGCGACGCGGCCTGGACAGGGGTCGCGCGGCTTCCGCAGAGCGGCGAGGCAGCTACGATCACGGCGTGAGCTACCAGGTCGGACCCGAGGACGTCGTGGTCGTCGATCGCGACGGCAAGCGCGTGCCCCCGCAGGGCCCGCGCGGCTTCCATGCGAAGCTGCGCTCGCGCCGCGTGATGATCGCAGGCATCCTCGCGGCGCTCGAGTTCCTGGCCGTCGCGCAGTGGCACCGCAACATCTTCGTGCTCGTGCTCTTCGCGCTGCTGGCAGTGGCGGCCTACGTCTTCGCCGGCCGCAACCTGCCGCCCGGACCGGTGCGCGAGACGGCCTGGATCATCGCCTTCGCGCAGGGCCTGCTCGCGGTCGTCGCGGTGCTGATCCCGGTGACGATCTTCTTCGTCCTGATCTTCGCGTTCGTCGTGCTCCTCGTGCTGCTGATGAAGCTCCTAGGCGAACGCAGCCGCTCGTAGGGGTCGTCTTGCCGTGATTGCACCGTCTGGACGCCCTGGGGACGACCCGGCGTCTTGCAAGTGCGGAGCACGTGCGGCGACGCCGCGCCGTCCCCAGGACGCCCAGCCGGCACACTCACGACAAGCGAGGAC
>DASXXY010000096.1:0-3654 GCA_036502805.1 Gaiellales bacterium
CGGCGAGGGCGCGGCGCGCAGCTACGAGACCGTGATCGAGGCGGCCGGCACGCCCGAGGCCTGGGAGCAGGCGATCGGCCTGGCCGCTCCGGGCGGCACGATCGTGCTCTTCGGCGGCCTGCCGCGCGAGACCGTCGTCCCCGTCGACAGCTACCGCCTGCACTACGAGGCCCTGACCCTGCGCGGCTCGTTCCACCACCGGCCGCGCGACGTGCGCGCCGCGCTCGGGCTGCTCGAGCGCGCGGCCTCCACGATCGGCCGCCTGCTGACGCACGAGTTCGCACTCGCAGACGTCGTCGAGCCGCTCCGCCGCGGCGCTGGGCTCGCGCCGCGCGACGGCCTGCTGAAGGCGGTCATCCGGCCGTGAGGATGTTCGCCTCCCAGCTGCGCCGGCTGCCCGTCAACGACCCGGCCGGCGAGCGCATCGGCCGCGTCCACGACATCGTCGTGACGATGCTGCCGGGCGCGCCGCCGCGGCTCACCGGGCTGCTCGTGTCGGTCGTCGGCAAGCCGATCTTCGTCGGCGCCGGCAGCATCGACTCGATCACCGCCGCCGGCATCCAGCTCTCGAGCGCGCGTCTCAACCTGCGCCGCTATCAGCAGAAGCCCGGCGAGCTGCGCGTGCTCGGCGAGCTGCTCGACCGCACCGCCGTCGACCGCGAGGCGAACGCGTCCGTGCGCATCAACGACGTCGCGATCGCGCCCTCGCACGCCGGCTGGGAGGTCGTCTCGGCCGACGTGCTGCAGGCGCGCCGCGCGCTCGGCCGCGGGCGCACGCGCGAGCTCCCCTGGTCGCGGCTGACGGGCATCAGCGTGGCCGAGACGGCCGCGAGCCGAGCCGCGCTGCTCGCGAGCGCGCGCCCGGCCGACGTCGCCGAGGCGCTGCTCGAGCTCGAGCTGGGCGAGGCCGCGCGCCTGTTCGCGGCGCTCGACGTCGAGCGCGCGGCCGACGCCCTCCAGGAGATGGAGGACGAGGACTCCGCGCGCCTGCTCGCGACGCTCGACAACGAGCACGTCGGCGACGTCCTCGACGCCATGGACGCCGACGACGCGGCCGACCTGCTCGGCTCGCTGCCGGAGAACCGCCGCAGCGAGCTGCTCTCGCTGATGGAGCCCGACGAGGCCGCGCCGGTGCGCCGCCTGCTGGCCTACGCGCGCACGAGCGCCGGCGGCCTGATGAAGTCGAACCCGGTGGTGATGCGGCCGCAGGACACCGTCGCCGAGGCGCTCGCGCGCCTGCGCGACCGCGAGCTGACGCCTGCCATCGCATCGCAGGCCTACATCTGCCGGCCGCCGGCCGAGACGCCGACCGGCCAGTTCATCGGCGTCGCGTACCTGCAGGCGCTGCTGCGCGCCCGGCCCTCGGAGACGGTCGCCTCGCTGCTCGACCGCGACATCGACCCGGTCGCGCCCGACCTCGACGGCGCAGAGGTCGCGGCGCGGCTCGCCCGCTACTCGCTGACGGCGCTGCCCGTCTGCGACGAGGAGGGGCGCCTGCTCGGAGCGGTCGCCGTCGAGGACGTCATCGACTACCTGCTGCCGCGCGGCTGGCGCTCGCAGCCCGAGGACGACGAGGCCGACGCGAACGGCACCGCGGGCGCTGCGCCGCAGCCCGGCGCACGGGCCGACGGCACATGATCGAGGGCCTCCGCCGCCGCTTCCAGGCACGGCGCCTCGATGCGCCGCGCAGCCCGGCGCGGATCGGCGCGCACTACGACCCCGATGCCTTCGGCCGGCTCTCGGAGGGCATCGCGCGCTTCTTCGGCACGGCGCGCTACCTCGTCTTCCAGACCGCCATGGTGATCTCGTGGATCGCCGTCGGCTACTTCTGGCTGGGCTTCGACCACCATCCGTCGCTGTTCCTGCTGAACCTCGCGTTCTCGACGCAGGCCGCCTACGCCGCGCCGCTCATCCTGCTGGCGCAGAACCGCCAGGCCGAGCGCGACCGGCTGCGCGCCGAGGAGGACCGGCTCGTCAACCAGCGCACGGTCGCCGAGGCCGAGTTCCTGGCGCGCGAGCTGGCCGCGTCCCGGCTCTCGCTGGGCAAGATCGAGGCCACGCTGGCCCGCCTCGAGGAGCGCCTCGAGCGCTACGAGGAGCGCGACGAGGAAGGCGCGTCCGGCAGCGGGGACTGAGCCGGCGCGTGGTCTCCGCGCAACCCTGCCCCCGGCCATCACGCCACCACGACCAGTGCGACTTCCGCCTTGGTCTGAGCGCGCCGATTGTCCAGACGGTGTGATCAGGCCAGAGCCGCTGCCGAGGAATGCGTCGCTTCCCAGGCTGCTTCCTCGGGCGTGAAGTACGAGACGCGCGTCTTCTTGTACTCCTTGGTGGAGTACAGCACGGAGTAATCGTCGAGCCCGGTCTCGGAGGAGATCGCGGCCAGCACCGCCTCGCAGTCGGCCTTCGTGCGGCCGTGCGTCATCGAGAAGAGGTTGTACTCCCAGTCGGGGTACGTCGGCCGCTGGTAGCAGTGCGAGACGCCGCGGAAGGCGGCCATCGCCGCGCCGCACTCGTCGAGCCGCTCCTCCGGCACCTTCCAGACGCCCATGCCGTTCTGCACGAAGCCCGCGTTGCGGTGCGCGAGCACGGCCGAGTAGCGGCGGATCTGGCCGGTCTCGATGAAGCCATGGCCGAGCGCGAGCAGCTCGTCCACCGTGAACCCGCACTCGGCCGCGAGTGCGCCGAAGGGCTCGGACTCGGTGGGCAGGTCGCGCTGCAGCGCGCGGATCGCGTCGAGGTCGCGGTCGGTCAGCGACTCGGCCGGCGGCGCCTTGCGCGCCGGCTGCGCCTTGACGAGCTTCTCGGACGGATCGCGATCGCCCTTGACGTCGAGGTCGACGCCGATCTTGAAGAAGCGCAGCGCCGGCATCGGGCGGATGACGTCGACCTCGGCGAGCTCGCCGAGCAGCTCGACGGTGCGGTCGAGGCCGAGGCGCGAGCGCGGCGACACGGTCAGCGTGAACCACACGTTGAGCTCGTGCTCGCGCAGGTAGTTGTGGCTCACGCCAGGATGCGTCGAGAACACGGCGGCCGCCTCGTCCTGGCGCTCCTCGGGCATGCGCGCGGCGACGAGCATGCCGCGGTAGCCGAGCCGGCGCGAGTCGAAGATCGCCGAGATCTGGCGGATGACCTTCTGCTCGCGCAGCGCGGCCACGCGCTCGAGCACCGCGCCCTCGTCGCTGCCGAGCCGATCGGCGAGCGCCGCGTAGGGCCGGGCGACGAGCGGCAGCTCCGTCTGGATGTGGTCGAGAAGCTGCGTGTCGAGGTCGTCCACAGCCCGGATCCTACCCGCGATCGGGGGGTGAGGAGACCCACCGACGCTGTCCGGGTCGGCGGACGGTAGGCTATGACGCATGCGCGCACGTCGAGTCCTTCCGCTGCTTCTCGTCCTCGCCAGCGTCGCCCTCGTGGCGACCGGCTGCTTCTCGTCGAAGGTCGCGAACACGACCCTGAACGGCGAGATCACGATCGGTCAGGGCACGACCGCCACGACGGAGAATCCGGGCGGCGGCGCCACCTCGACCGCCGCCTCGACGGCGGCGTCGACCGCCGCGACGACGGCCGCGACGGCGACCACCGCGGCAGGCAGCACGGCCGCGTCGACGACCGGCGGCTCCGGCAGCGCCGACGTCGCCGCCGGCAAGACCGCCT
>DASXXY010000097.1:0-3573 GCA_036502805.1 Gaiellales bacterium
AGTGCACGCGCGTCGGAGGCACGAGCAGCACCGCCAGCACGAGCAGGCGGGAGGCGGCGAAGGTGGCCAGCGCGTCGGTTGCGGCCTCGCGCCAGCGCCCCATCGGGCCGAGTCTACCCCCGCCGGCCGCGACCGCGACCCGCGCCGACGCCTCCCCGGGGGCGAGAGGGGCGTACCATCTGACGCGACGTGGCAGCTCCCGCGCACGACGTCCGCGCTCGCCGTTTCGGCCTCGATGCGCTCGTCCTCCTCCATCGGGGCCGGAGGCTGCTCTCCGCGCTCGTCCTCGTCGTGCTCGATCTCACGGGCGTGACGCTCGCGCTCTACGCCGCGCTCGTGCTGCGCAACGCCTACCGCGGCGAGCAGGTGCTGTTCGGCCTGCCGTGGGCCGCGGTCGCAACCTGGCTGCAGTTCATCGCGCTCGTGCTCGTGCTCGTGTTCGCCCGTGCGGGCCTGTACCGCCAGCGCGAGGCGCGGCCGGGCGCCGATGCCGTGATCCGCTCGCTCGCGCTCGTCACGATCATCACGGCGTTCTACGCCGTCGCCGTCGCGGGCATGACGTTCCACAGCTTCTACGGCATCTTCTGGGTCACGTTCGTGATCTCGGCCGTGCTCGTCGCGCTGCTGCGCGCGAGCTACGACAGCGTCACGCTCGAGCTCATGCGGCTGCTCGGCGTGCGCCGCCGCACCGTGCTCGTCGGGCCCTTCGGCGAGCTCTCGGCGCTCGAGCGCACGCTGCGGCGCGATGGCCGCGGCCCCGACCTCGACGTGATCGGCACCGTCAGCGAGCACGCCGACCACCTCTCGCACCTCTCGTCGCCGAGCCTCGGCGCGCTCGCCGACCTCGAGCAGATCGTCGTCGAGCACCGTCCGGACGACGTCGTCATGACCGGCTTCGAGCTCACCACGGCCGAGCTCGTGTCGCTCGTCGACACGTGCCGGAGCGCCGGCTGCCGCCTGCGCGTCGTGCCGACGACGACGGAGCTCCTGCTCGAGCGCGCCGTGCTCGTCCCGGGCCAGGCCGTGCCGCTGTTCGAGGTGCGCCCGCCGGTACTGACCGGCGTCGAGTGGGCGGTCAAGCGCACGTTCGACATCGTCGTCTCGGCCGTCCTGATCGTGCTGCTCGCGCTGCCCGGGCTGATCGTCGCGCTCTGCGTGCGCCTCACGAGCCCCGGCCCCGCGATCTTCCGCAACCCGCGCATCGGCGTCGGGCAGGGCGAGTTCGCGATGCTCAAGTTCCGCTCCATGTACCACGACGCGGAGTCGCGGCAGGCCGAGCTGGAGGATCTCAACGAGGCCGACGGGCCGATCTTCAAGATCCGCGACGACCCGCGCATCACGCCCGTCGGGCGCATCCTGCGGCGCTTCTCGATCGACGAGCTGCCCCAGCTCTGGAACGTGCTGCGCGGCGAGATGAGCCTCGTCGGCCCACGCCCGCTGCCGCTGCGCGACTACGAGCGGCTCGAGGCCTGGCACCGCGGCCGCTACCGCGTGCTGCCCGGCATCACCGGGCTGTGGCAGGTCTCCGGGCGCTCCGCGCTCGGCTTCGACGATCTCGTGCGGCTCGACTTCTACTACGTCGAGAACTGGTCGGTCTGGCTCGACATCGAGATCATCGCCCGCACGCCGCTCGCCGTCCTGCGCGGCCGCGGTGCCTACTAGCCCGTGGCGACGGCCGTGACGCGCGCGAGGCGCTCGCTGGCCGCCGTGCCGAGGCTCGGCCAGTTGACCGGCGGGCGCGCGCGCGGCATGGACGTGCTGCGCCTGGCGGCCGCGACGCTCGTGATCGTCGCGCACTCCTACGCGCTCACGAACCACGGCGAGCCGCTCCAGCGCTTCGGCGGGCCCGAGTTCGGCGACATCGCGGTCGCCGTCTTCTTCGCCATCAGCGGCTTCCTCGTGACCGCCAGCTGGGTCTCGGATCCGCGCCTGCGCTCGTTCGTGCTGCGGCGCGCGCTGCGGATCCTGCCCGGGCTCTGGGTCGTGCTGCTCGTGACGGTCGCGGTCGGCCTCGTCGTCACCGACCTCTCGCCCGTGAGCTACCTGACGTCCGTCTCGACGTGGCGCTACCCGCTCGAGCGCGCGGTCGTGTTCTCGACGCGGCCGGATCTGCCCGGCGTGTTCACGACGAACCCCTACGGCGCCGCCGTCAACGGCTCGCTCTGGACGCTGCCCGTCGAGGTCACGGCCTACGGGGCGACGCTGATCCTGGGCGTCAGCGGCCTGCTCGCGCGCCGGCGCTCGCTCGTCCTGCTCGCCGTGCTCGCGCTCTTCGCGGTGCAGGAGACGGCGATGCGCGGCACGACGAGCCTCGGCGTGACGAATGCCGGCAGCGTCCTGCACTGGCTCGTCCACTTCGGCCTCTTCTACGCGGTCGGCGCGCTGCTCTTCCTCTATCGCGAGCGCATCCCGCTCTCGTTCGCGCTCGCCGCCGCGGCGCTCGTCGTCTGGCTCGCGAGCTTCCACAGCGAGGCGCTGACCGTCGTCGGGCAGCTCACGCTGCCGTACATCGTGCTCGTGCTCGGCTACCGCGCGCCCGCCGCGGTCGATCGCGTCATGCGCCGGATCGGCGATCTCTCCTACGGCACGTACATCTACGCCTTCCCGGTGCAGCAGACGATCATCCACTACGACACGCACATCGGGCCCGTCGCGCTGATCGCCGCCACGGTGCCGGCCACCTACGCCTGCGCGTTCCTCTCGTGGCGGCTCGTCGAGCAGCCGGCGCTGCGCCTGCGGCGGCGGCTCACGAGGGAGCCGGACGGCGCACCGCGCGCCGCCGTCGTCCCGCCCTCGCCGGCACCCGCCGCGGGCGGCTCGACCGGCTAGGGGAGCGGCCTCCGGGGGCCTGCCGGGCTGCCGCCGCGATATCTGACCTCGCCATACTACGTCTGTGACCGCTCGCGTCGAGATGATCGTCCCGCGCGCTGCCGACCCGGGTCTGCGCGTGTGCTCGGAGGCCTGGGCCGACTGCCTGCGCGAGGCCGGCCACGAGGTCTCGTCCGTCGACGCGGCCGAGATCTCCGGCGACGCGACGCCCGTGATCGTCTCGCCGCATGCCGCGCTCGCACCGCTCGCGGACGACCCGTTGCGCATTGCCGGACTGCTCGGCCGCGCGGTCTGCGTCTCGACGAGCAGGCTCGCCTCCGGCGCCCTCGGCGCCGACCGGCCGTACCAGCGGGCGGCCGCGGCCTCCGTCTCGCTCTCGCGCGACGCCGCGCGCTACCTCTCGGCCCACGCTGCCCCGACGGCGCATCTGAAGCCCGGCAGCCACTCGCGGCTGCGCTCCGGACAGGGCGGTGAGCGCACGGTCACCGTCGGCGCCCAGGTGCGCTACTCGAGCTATCGCGAGGACGTCATCGCGCGCTCGCGCGACGTGCTCGACCCCTGCGCCTGCGATCTGCGCATCACCCACAGCGCCGAGGATCGCCCGCTCGGGCAGCTCACCGGAGACGACTGGCTGGCGTGGCTCGCGCGCCTCGACGTGCTCGTCTCGCTGCCGAGCGAGCCCGGTCCGGGCAGCGACTGGTGCGAGCTCGCACCCGCGGTCATGAACGGCGCCGTCGTCGCGAC
>DASXXY010000098.1:0-3473 GCA_036502805.1 Gaiellales bacterium
GGGCGAGGGCGAGGGCGAAGGCGTTGCCGCCGCCCGTTGCGCCGCCGGCGACGATGACCTTGCCGTCGGCCTGCAGTGCGACTGCCTGGCCCGTGTTGCCGCCCGAGGCGACGGTGTAGGGGGAGAGCGTGGCCAGGACGCCTGCCGTCGTGATGCGTGCCAGCAGCATCGAGCCGCCGGACTCGCCCACCGCGTAGACGGTGCCGTCGCCGGGAGCGATCGTGACGGCGTGCAGGTTCGCGCCGGCGATCGAGACGCGGCCGTGCACGGCGCCGGCGGCGTTGAACGTCGCGTCGAGCGCGCCGGCGGCGGTGAAGCGCTGAACCCACGCGCCCGTGTCGTTGCCGACCGTCGTGCCGTTCGTCGAGACGACGACGTAGCTGTTGTTGGCGAGGCTGGCGACGCCCTCGTACCAGCGGCCGGAGAGCGTCGCGTCGGACACGACGCCGGCGTGGCTGATGCCGTCGGCGGTCACGCCGGTCGAGCCCTGCTCGTCGACGTAGGCGCCGCACGCGGTCGTGCTGTTGCCGCTCACGGGGAGCGTCAGCGCGGCGCGCTGGCCGTAGATCGTCGGCTGCGTGAGGCCGCTCGGATCGAGGATCGCGGCGTGGCGGTCACGGGCGTAGCCGACGATCACGACGGTGCCGTTCGGCCGCACCGCGAGCGCGCGGGCGGTGTAGTCGATCAGGTGCGGGGCGTAGCAGACGGCGCTCGACGTGTAGACGCCCGAGGCCGTGAAGCGCGCGGCGAACTCCGACTGCGAGCCGCCGAAGCCGGCGACGTAGATGTTGCCGGCCGAGTCCTGCGTCAGCGCGCTCGCGCCGCTCGTGCCGGGGAGGCCGGCGGGCGTGCCCGAGAACTGCTGCTTGACGATGCCGGTGCCGTTGTTGAACGAGTGGTCGAGGCTGCCGTCGAGGTTGTAGCGGACGAGCGTCATGAAGCCGTCGGACGACTGGCCGCCGACGACGATCCTGCCGTCGGCCTGCACGACGGTGCCGAGCCGCGTCACCGAGCCGGCGAGCACGATGCCGTCGGTCGGGGTCGTGAGGTCGGCCGTCGTGCCGAAGTGGTAGCCGGTGCCGTGGAAGTTCGGGTCGATGGCACCGTCGGCCAGTGCGGCCGCGGGAATGGCAAGGCTGCCGAGGGACACGGCCAGCGTGGTCGCGAGAGTGCGCCACCTTCGCCGTCGCTGAATCGAATGGGACACGCATCGCTCCTGGACGCAGTTGACAAGGGTCGAGCGCTGTCCGGTGAGGGCGCGCCGCTTCTCCATCCAACCCCGGGCGTGGCGATGCACCCACCCCGGATGGTCCGAGGCTCGGCTGGTCGTTGGTATGGGTTGGCTAGGTGGCCCCCAGGCGCCGGGAAGCCCCCAACCTCTCCCACCGAGGCCTGCAGTTGCCGTTTGACAGCGGTGTTCACGCTGCTTAGGGTGTCCTTATTAGGCGCTCCTAACAGGTCCTGGCGCTGCCGCCCGTCGCCACGCGCCGCCCAGCGTGGCGGCGGACGGGAGCGCCTTGTCCGCCTGGGCCCGTCGGCAACTCCGGTACGATCCTCGCCGAACCAGTTGCGAGGGAGAGACGTGGCGGACGTACCACAGAAGGTCGGTTTCTACGAGCGGATGCTCCCCGAGCGCGAGCGCCCGATCGATGCGTTCGGCGGGCTCCTCAACGGCCTCGGCGCCGGCTGCGGGATCCTCGCGCTGATCTGGTGGCCGCTCTTCCTGGGCGCGAGCGGCATCGGCCTCGGCGCCGTCAGCCTGGTCTTCGCACGCGAGCGCGGCATCCAGAGCCGCTTCGCCTGGGGCTTCGCCATCGCCGTCCTTGGCTGGCTGATCGGGATGGCGCTCGCCGTCTCCGGTCACAAGTCGCTCAGCCCCTGATGGCCGTCGCCCAGCAGGCGGGAGCCTGGGAGACGTTCGAGCGCTTCGAAGGCGACGTGCTGCACCTGGGGCGCGTCGGCGGGCTGCTGAACTGGGACGAGCAGGTCAACATGCCGCCGCGCGGCGCGCTCGCACGCGGTGAGGCCAAGGCCACGCTCGCGGGCGTGCTGCACGAGCGCATCTGCGACGAGCGCTTCGGCGACGCCATCGCCGAGCTCACGTCCGACGGCTCGCTCGCTGCGCTGCAGGCGGCGCGCGTGCGCGAGGCCAAGCGCGAGCGCGATCGCGCGGTGCGCGTCCCGCCGGCGCTCGTGCGGGCGCTGGCGCACGCCGAGTCGGCAGGTTTCGACGCCTGGCAGACCGCGCGCGCGAACTCCGACTTCTCGCACTTCCGCGAGCCGCTCGGCCGCATGATCGCGCTGCGGCGCGAGGAGGCCGACGCGGTCGGCTACGAGGGCGGCGAGCGCTACGACGCGCTGCTCGACCAGTACGAGCCCGACATGCGCGTCGCGCGCGTCGAGCCGCTGCTGGCGGGGCTCCGCGACGAGCTGGTGCCGCTCGCGCAGGCGATCGCCGCGCAGCCGCGTCCCGACGACGCGTTCGTCCACCGCACCTATCCCGCGCAGACGCAGCGAGCGCTCGGCGCGCGCCTGGCGGCCGCGATCGGCTTCGACTTCGCGGCGGGACGGCTCGACGAGGCCGCCCACCCGTTCGCATCGGGCTTCGCGCCCGGCGACGTCCGGCTGACGACGCGCGAGCACGAGGACGACCTCTTCTCCGGCCTCTTCGCCGTGCTCCACGAGACGGGCCACGGCCTCTACGAGCAGGGCCTGACCGGCGCCATCGAGGGCACGTTCTGCGGCAATGCGACCTCGCTCGGCCTGCACGAGTCGCAGTCGCGCTTCTGGGAGAACATCGTCGGGCGCTCGCCCGCGTTCTGGGAGCGCCACCTCGCGGAGGCCAAGGACGCGTTCCCCGAGCAGCTCGCCGACGTCTCGCTCGAGGCGTTCGTGCGCGCCGCCAACCTCGTCGAGCCGTCGCTGATCCGCGTCGAGGCCGACGAGGTGACCTACCACCTGCACGTCTACCTGCGCTTCGAGCTCGAGCTCGCGCTCGTGCGCGGCGACCTCGCCGTCGACGATCTGCCGGCGGCCTGGAACGAGCGCATGCGCACGCTCGTCGGCATCGAGGTGCCGAACGACGCGCTCGGCGTGCTGCAGGACGTGCACTGGTCGGCCGGGCTCGTCGGCTACTTCCCGACCTACACGCTCGGCACGCTCTACTCGGCGCAGTTCGCAGATGCGATCGAGCGCGAGCTCGGCCCGATCGACGCGATCGTGCGCGCGGGCGGCTACGACCGGCTGCTCGGGTGGATGCGCGAGCACGTGCACGAGCGCGGCGCGCTCGTCGCGCCCGAGCAGATCGCGCTCGACGCGACCGGCGAGCCGCTCGGCCACGCGGCGCTGATGCGCTACCTGAGCGCCAAGTACGGCGCGCTCTACGACCTCTAGGCCGCGCGCCAGCGATCCGGCTCGTCCTGCACGGCGCGGCCCTCGCCCGCCAGCCGCTCGATGTGCGCGAGCGCCTCGGC
>DASXXY010000099.1:0-4837 GCA_036502805.1 Gaiellales bacterium
GCCGCCTCTGCTACGTCGCGATCACCCGGGCACGCCAGCAGCTGACGCTGCTGTACGCCCGAGAGCGGACGCTGTTCGGCCAGCGCGGGCGCAACATGCCGTCGCAGTTCCTCGCCGAGATCCCCGCCGAGCTCGTCGAGCACGAGCGGCTCGGCGTGAGCGCGCTCTCGCGCTCGGACACCCGCGGTGCGAACGGCGGCTCGAGCTACGCGTCGAGCCGCCCCTCGGGCACGGCGAGCCGGCCCGCTCCGAAGGCACCGCGCGACGAGCTGCCCGTGCTCGCGGTCGGCGACAACGTGCGGCACTCGCAGCTGGGGGAGGGCGTCGTGCTCTCGCTCGACTCCGGCGGGCAGGTCGTGGTGCGCTTCCGCGCCGACGGCTCGGAGCGGCGCCTGCTGCTCGCCTACGCGCCGCTCGACCGCATCTAGCCGGCCGGCCCGTTGGTATGCTCCTGCCCCGCAGGGGCGATTAGCTCAGTTGGGAGAGCACCAGCTCGACAAGCTGGGGGTCACTGGTTCGAACCCAGTATCGCCCATGACGGAAACCCGCTAACCATGCGGGTTTCCGCGTTTTCGGGGGTCGTGCGCCAACACTGCTCGAACGGCGTCTGAGGGCCTCACCAGCCGCGGCATCACGACCGCCGCGTCCCGTCCGGTCCCGGGCTGACGGCACGGACGGGATGCGACGGGCGGTCTCCGTCACGCCGCGCTGCGTGCCTGCCGCGCGGTGTCCTGGACGATCGCCACGATGCCGTCGGCCCGAGCGGCCCTAGCGTGTCGATCGGCGTGCCGTCGCCGTAGATCGTGACGGCGTAGCCCGCGATCGCCGCGTACCGGCTCTCGTGGATGCCGAGGTCGCCGAGCGACTGCCACAGGCCGTTCGCCTGCAGCCACTCCTCGAACCCTTCGGCGAAGGCCGTCGCGCGCTCGGCCCCGGTGCCGTCGGCGCCGGAGAGCCGGGTTCCGAGCTGGGCGAACCGCTCCCGAACACGTGGCAGTGGGGCGCGCTCGTCGATCAGCTCTGGCTGAGGGAGCGACAGCGGCTGGTGGGATCGCGCCGTCCGGCGTCGCGGTCAGACTCGGCGGGTGACCATCGCCGGTGCTCCGCGCCTCTCCGTCTGCCTCACGTTCGACTTCGACGCGCTCTCGCCCTGGGCGCACGAGATGGCGCTCGGCAACATGGCGGCGATGTCGCGGGGCGAGTTCGGCGCCGTCGCGATCCCGCGCATCCTCGCGCTGCTCGCGCGCCACGACATCCGTGCGGCGTTCTTCATCCCGGGGCACACGGCGCTCGCCTACCCCGACGTCGTGCGCTCGATCCGCGACGCCGGCCACGAGATCGGCCACCACGGCTTCGTGCACGAGCCGCTCTCGCAGCTCGCGCCCGAGCGCGAGCGCGAGCTCATGCAGCGCGGGCTCGAGGCGCTCGACACGGTGCTCGGCGTGCGCCCACTGGGCTATCGCGCGCCCAACGTCGACGTCAGCGTCAACACCGTCGACATCCTGCTCGAGCACGGCTTCCAGTACGACGCGTCGTTCTCGGGCAGCGACTTCGAGCCGTACTACCTGCGCCACGGCGACCGGTTCCCGCCCGACGGCGAGTACGTCATGGGCGAGACGACCGACCTCGTCGGCATCCCGTTCTCGTGGGGCCTGAGCGACTTCCAGTACTTCGAGTTCGTGCCCGGCATCACGGTCCGCCAGGACACGGCGTCGGCGGTCTACGAGATCTGGCACGGCGAGCTCGCGTGGGCGCACGCGAACGTCCCCGGCGGCGTCTTCGACCTCACCATGCACCCGCAGGCGATCGGCCGCGGCCACCGGCTCGTGATGGTCGAGCGCCTGATCGAGGCCGCGAAGGAGCTCGACGGCGTCGCGTTCGAGCGCATCGGCGACTACGCCGCGCGCTGGCGTGCCCAGAACCCGCTCGCCGACTGGCTCGCGCGCGGACCCGTGCACGCACGCCGCCCGGGCTGAGGGGCGGAGGGCAAGCGGCCCTCTCGTAGACTCGCCGCGTGAGCGGCGAGACGTTCGAGCTGACGGCGCGGGGCCCGTACTCGCTGGCCGCGAGCGCGCGCTTCCTCGAGGGCTTCGCGCCCGCCGCGCAGACGCCCGCCGCCTCCGATCACACGCACTGGGCGTTCGCCGCCGACGACGGCACGAGCCACGCCGGCGTCTGCCTGCAGCCACGTGCCGGCGGCGTCGCGCTCGAGGTCGTCGGCGGCCATGGCCCGGCCGTGCGCGACCAGGTCGCGCGGATCCTCTCGCTCGACGCCGACGGCGATGCGTTCGCCGCCGTGGGGCGCCAGGATGCAGTCGTCGCGCGCATCCAGGAGCGGCTCGGCGGCCTGCGGCCGGTGCTCTTCTTCACGCCCTACGAGGCCGCGGCGTGGTCGGTCATCAGCCATCGCATGCGGCTCCGCCAGGCCGCCGCCGTGAAGGCTGAGCTGCAGCGCGCGATCGGCGTCGCGCTCGTCGTCCACGGCGAGTGCCGGCACGCGTTCCCCTCGCCGGAGCGCGTGCTCGCGGCGTCCGAGCTGCCCGGCCTCCCGGCCCACAAGGCCGCCAACCTCCGGGCGGTCGCGGAGGCGGCCCTGAGCGGGCGGCTCGACGCCGCCCGGCTACGTGCGCTGCCGAGCGAGGAGGCGCTCGCCGAGCTCCGGCAGCTGCCGGGGATCGGCGACTTCTACGCGCAGCTGATCCTGATCCGCGGCGTCGGCTCGGTGGACTTCCTGCCGACGGCGGAGACGCGCCTGCTGCGAGCGGTCGGGCTCGCCTACGGCATCGCGTCTCCGGCGCCGGCCGACGTCGTCGCGATCGCCGAGGCGTGGCGGCCGTTCCGCAGCTGGGTGGCGTTCCTGATGCGCGTCTCGCACGAGGTCGAGACGGGCGAGATCGCCCGCGGCAGCCGCTAGCCCTGCGGCCGCCCGAGGCGCCCGCCCAGCTCGCGCCGCACCTCCTGCCACCGGGCGAAGTTCGCTAGCGTGGCCCGATGACGGGCAGCGGCAAGCGCACGATCATCGCGGGCGCGACCGTCGCCACCGACACGGCCGTGCGGGAGGCCGACATCGTCATCGCCGGCGGGCGGATCGTCGCGCTGACCGGGCGCGGGGAGGGAGGCGCGGCCGACGAGCGGATCGACGCGCGCGGCCTCGTCGCGCTGCCCGGAGCGATCGACATGCACGCGCACTTCGAAGATCCGGGCCACACCGAGCGCGAGGACTTCACGACCGGCACGATGTCCGCGGCAGCCGGCGGGATCACGACCGTGATCGAGCATCCGCTCACGTACCCGCCCGTGACGACGGCCGCGCTCTACCGCGAGAAGCGCGACATGGCGAGCCGCAAGGTCGTCGTCGACTTCGCGCTCTGGGGCGCGCTCACCGCGATGTCGATTCCCGAGATCCCGGGCCAGCGGGCCGAGGGCGCGATGGGGTTCAAGGCGTTCATGCCGTACTCGGATCCGTCGTACCCGCACGTCACGGATGCCGAGCTCGTGGAGGGCATGCAGGCCGTCAAGGCCGCCGGCGGGCTCGTGCTCGTGCACGCCGAGAGCGACTCGCTGCTGCAGGCGGGCATCGCGCGCATGCGTGCCGCCGGCCGCAGCGACGCGCTCGCCCACCACGAGGCGCGGCCGCCGTTCGTCGAGGAGGAGGCCGTGCACCGCGCGCTCTACCTCGCGCGCCACGTCGGCGTGCGGATCCAGATCGTGCACGTCTCGAGCCCCGTCAGCGCGGACCTCGTGCGCGCCGAGAAGCTCGCCGGCCGACCGGCGACGATGGAGATCTGCCCGCACCACCTTCTGCTCGACCTCGACGACCTCGTCCGCCTCGGGCCCTACGGCGTGTGCGCGCCCGCGTTGCGCGAGCGCGCGTTGGTGGAGCGGCTCTGGGAGTCCGTGCGCGACGGCACGGCCGACTGCCTCGTCTCCGATCACGCCGCTTCCACGATCGCCGAGAAGGAAGCCGGCCGGGACGACATCTTCCTCTCGCCGCTCGGCTGCCAGGTGATGCAGGAGACGGTGCCGCTCGTGCTCGACGAGGCCTACCACCGGCGCGGTCTGCGGCTCGAGGCGTTCGTGCGCTTCTCGTCGACGAACGCGGCCCGCATCAGCGGCACGTATCCGCGCAAGGGCACGCTGCTGCCCGGCGCCGACGCCGACATCGCGCTCTACGACCTCGAGCGCGAGTGGCAGGTGGATGCGGCGAGCCAGCAGTTCTCGAAGAACCCGTGGTCGCCGTTCGACGGCCGTCGCGCGCGTGCGCGCGTGATCCGCACGCTCGTGCGCGGCGAGACGGCGTTCCTCGACGGCGAGATCCTCGCCGAGCCGGGCTCCGGGCGCTTCCTCTCCTGCCGCGACGACTACTCGCTCGTCGCCGGCGGCTGACCTCACGCGCTCGGGCTCGACGCGCACGCGCGGGAGGACGCGGCCGCGCGTCGCCGCGGCGAGGGCTGCCCGGTCGGCTCAGGCTCCGGGCCGCTCGCGGAGACGCTGCTCGAGCTGCTCGGCGAGCAGCGCCTGCACGTCCGCGTCGCCGGCAGCGGCCGGCACCTTCTCGACGACGACGATGCGGGCGACCTGCAGGAGGTCGGCCGCGAGCCGGCGGGCGGGAGCGGGCGCGATGCCGTCCATCAGACCGCACCTCGGCCTGCGTGATCGCGCCTGCCGCGCGCGCCGCGCGTCTCCAGCATCAGCCACCGCATCTCGCTGCACCTCCGCGTCTCGAGTCCGACTCCGAAGCTCTGACCCGGGCGCGACGGCGAACTCATCGGCGGCTGCGGCCGGCTACCACTCCTGCCAGTGCAGCACGGTCTCGAGCGGGTTCCGCCGCGCGGGC
>DASXXY010000100.1:0-5901 GCA_036502805.1 Gaiellales bacterium
ACGTAGTCGTAGTGCGAGGTCTCGCCGCGGATCACGCAGCCGAGCGCGGCGACGCCGACGTAGCGGCCGCTGCGCGCGGCCTCGAGCGAGAGGATGCCGAGCTCGAAGGCGCCTGGCGCGGGAACCACATCGACCTCGACGCCGCGCTCCGCGGCCGCCGCGAGCGCACCGTCGAGCATGCGCTGCGTGACGTGCGAGTGGTAGCGGCTGACGATCACGGCCACGCGCGAACCCTCCGGCACGCCCGCCACGCCCAGCACACGGGCGCCGGGCGCCGTCAGCGACCCGTCGCCGTGCGTCTCCGCGCTCACTGGGCCGGCGGCTCGGCCGGCTTCGGAGTCGCGTCGAGCCTGAGGTGCTGGTGATGCAGGCGGTGCCCGAGCTTGTCGCGCTTCGTGCGCAGGTAGTCGACGTTGTGCTCCTGCGGCTCGACCTCGATCGGCACCTCCTCGGTGACCGTGAGGCCGAAGGCCTCGATCCCGACGATCTTGCGCGGATTGTTCGTCAGCACGCGGATCGACGTCAGGCCGAGGTCGGAGAGGATCTGGGCGCCGATGCCGTAGTCGCGCATGTCGGGCGCGAAGCCCAGCTCGAGGTTGGCGTCGACGGTGTCCATGCCGCCGTCCTGCAGCTCGTAGGCCCGCAGCTTGTTGAGCAGGCCGATGCCGCGGCCCTCCTGGGCGAGGTACAGCACGACGCCGCAGTCCTCGGACATGACCTGCTCGAGCGCGTGGTGCAGCTGCTCGCCGCAGTCGCAGCGCAGCGAGCCGAAGACGTCGCCCGTGACGCACTCCGAGTGGACGCGCACGAGCACGTCCTGCCTGCCCTCGAGGTCGCCGTGCACGAGCGCGAGGTGCTGCTTGCCGCTCACGAGCTCGCGGTAGCCGATCGCGGTGAACTCGCCCCACGGCGTCGGCAGCTTCACGGACGCCTGGCGCTCGACGAGGCGCTCGGTGCGGCGCCGGTACTCGATCAGGTCGGAGACGGAGCAGAGCTTGAGGCCGTGCTCGGCGCAGAACGTGACGAGGTCGGGCACGCGGGCCATGGTGCCGTCGGCCTTCATGACCTCGCAGATCACGCCCGCCGGGCGGACGCCCGCGAGCCGCGCGAGGTCGACGGAGGCCTCGGTCTGCCCGGTGCGCTCGAGCACGCCGCCCGGGCGCGCGCGCAGCGGGAAGACGTGTCCGGGCTTGAGTATGTCGCGCGGGCCGGTGGCGGTCGCGCACGCGACCTCGATGGTGTGCGCGCGATCGGCGGCGGAGATGCCCGTCTCGATGCCCTCGCGGGCCTCGATCGAGACGGTGAACGCCGTCTCGTAGGGCGTCTGGTTGTGCTGGACCATCATCTGCAGGCCGAGCTCGTCACAGCGCTCCGGCGTCAGCGTCAGGCAGATCAGGCCACGGCCATGGGTGGCCATGAAGTTGATCGCGTCGGCGCTCACGTACTCCGCCGCCATGCACAGATCGCCCTCGTTCTCGCGATCGGGCGAATCCACCACGACCACCATGCGACCGGCCCTGATCTCCTCGATCGCCTCCTCGATGCTGCAGAAGGGCGACGGCACTTCGCTCATGCGGTTCCTAGGTCTACGGGGGCGGATGCCCCGTGGGGCCTGCACTGCGAGGAGGCTATCAGCGGGCTTCCGCGGAAGCTGCCAGCAGCCGCTCGACGTAGCGGGCGATCATGTCCGCCTCGAGATTGACGGCGTCGCCGACGGCCAGCGCGCCGAACGTCGTGACCTGCATCGTGTGCGGCACGATGGCGACGGCGAAGCCGTCCTCGTGCAGCTCCGCGATCGTGAGGCTGACGCCCGCGACCGTCACGCTGCCCTTCTCGATCAGGTACCGCTGCACGTGCTCGGGGGCGGTGAAGCGCAGCCACAGCCCGATGCCCTCGGTGCGGCGCTCGGCGAGCTCCCCCACGCCGTCCACGTGCCCCTGCACGATGTGCCCGCCGTAGGGCTCGCCGGCGCGCAGCGCATCCTCGAGGTTGACCGCCGCCCCCACGCCGAGGCCGCCGAGCGCGGTGCGCCGCAGCGTCTCGGGCACGGCCTCGAAGGCGAGGCCGCTGCCGTGGATGCCCACGATCGTGAGGCAGCAGCCGGAGACGTTGATGGAGTCGCCGATGGCGCTCAGGGGGGCCAGCGAGGGCGCGTCGATCTGCAGCTGGAGCCCGTCGTCCCCGCCCTCGATGGCGGTGATCGTCCCGAGCTCCTCGACGATGCCGGTGAACACACCGGGCATGCTATGCGGCAGCGCTAGGGGAGCGGGTGCAGCAGGCCCTCGACGAGCACGTCCGGGCCGCTCCCGCGAACGCTCGTCTCGAGCAGCTCCGGAGCGTCCGCGAGCGCCGCCACGCCGAGCGGGCCGAGCAGCGGGCGGGCGTCGCCGCCGAGCAGCCGCGGCGCCAGGAAGAGCGCGAGCGCGTCCACGAGTCCGGCGCGCAGCAGCGCGGCCGCGAGCTCGGCGCCGCCCTCGACGAGCAGCGAGCGGATCTCGCGCCCGCCGAGCAGCTGCAGCGCCTCGCCGAGCGACTCCGCGACGAGCGCCTCCACCCCCTGCGGCGGTGGCGGCGCCCCCGCCGGCGCGACGCGCAGCACGGGCGCCCGGCCCGCCGTCGCCACGAGCCTGCTGCCGGCCTCCAGCCGCCCGCGGCGGTCGAAGACGATGCGCAGCGGCAGCCGCTCCGCAGCCGGCTCCGCGTCGCGCGGCAGGAGCTCGGGATCGTCGGCGAGCGCCGTTCCGCTGCCGACCGCGACGGCGTCCATCTCGGCGCGCCAGTCGTGCACGAGCCGGCGGCTCTCGGGTGAGGAGATCCAGCGGCTCTCCCCCGCGCTCGTGGCGGTGCGGCCGTCGAGCGTCGTCGCGAGCTTGAGGAGGACGAACGGGCGGCCGTGCACGACGGCCGTGCGGAACGCGGCGTTCTGCCGGCGCGCCCGTGCCTCGTGGCGGCCGCCGGCGAGCTCCACCTCGACGCTCGCGGCGCGCAGGCGGTCGAGCCCGCGGCCGTTGACCTCGGGGTTCGGGTCGCCGATCGCGCAGACGACGCGCGCGATCCCGGCGGCCAGCAGGGCCTCCGCGCAGGGCGGCTGGCGGCCGTGGTGGCTGCAGGGCTCGAGCGAGACGTACGCCGTCGCGCCGACGACGGGCTCCGTGCAGGCGTCGAGCGCGTTGCGCTCGGCGTGCTGCTCGCCGCGCCGCACGTGCCAGCCCTCGCCGAGCACGCGGTCGCCGCGCGCGATCACGCAGCCGACGACGGGGTTCGGGCTGGCCGTCCGCCGACCGCGCTCGGCGATGTCGAGCGCGCGGTCGAGCAGCTCCGCGTCGTGCTCGTTCACACGCCCGCGAGGGCGGTGAGCGCCTTCCAGGCCTCGCCCGGAGACGGCTGGTCGTAGATCGCCGACCCCGCCACCATCAGGTTCGCGCCCGCCGCGTGGCAGCGCTCGATCGTCGCCGGCGCGACGCCGCCGTCGATCTCGAGGCCCATCCCGGGCCGCAGCATCGCGCCGAGCTCGCCGAGGCGCTCGATCGACGACTCGATGAAGCTCTGCCCGCCCCAGCCGGGGTTGACGGACATGCAGAGCAGCACGTCGGCCTCGCGGGCGGCCTCGCGCAGCGCGGCCGTCGGCGTCGCGGGATTGAGCGTCGCGCCCGCCGTCATGCCGAGCTCGTGGATCTGCCCGAGCGTGTGGTGCAGGTGCGGACAGGTCTCGACGTGCACCGTGCACGAGTCGGCGCCGGCCTTCGCGAACTCGGCCAGCTGGCGCTCGGGCTGCTCGATCATGAGATGCACGTCGAGCGTGCCGCCGCGCTCGTGCACGAGGTCGGCGAACGACGAGACGACGCGCGGCCCGAACGTGATCACGGGGACGAAGTGCCCGTCCATGACGTCGACGTGGAAGCCGCGCGCTCCCGCGTCCAGCAGCTCGACGACCTGGCTGCGGAACGCGCCGAAGTCGGCCGAGAGGATCGACGGCAGCACCTGATTCCCCGCGGGCCAGCTCACGGGAGTCGAGTGTATCCGCGCCCGTGGCCGCGTCCGTACGATATGGCGATGATCGTCTGTCGCGTGATCGGCCAAGCCGTCGCAACCGTCAAGACCGAGTCCCTGCGCGCCGTGTCGCTGATGCTCGTGCAGCGCGCCGACAACGCCGGGGCTGCGCAGGGCGACGCGTTCGTCGCCGTCGACACCGTCGGCGCCGGCGACGGCGAGCTCGTGCTCGTCGCCCAGGGCTCCGCGGCGCGCGAGGCGATCCGCGCCGTCGGCCCGATCGACGCGGCCATCGTGGCGATCGTCGACTCGCTCAACGTCGGCGGCAAGCGCACCTACACGCGCTAGCCCGGCCCTGGGTCGCTGCCGTCCTCAGCCGGCCGGCACGAGGCGCGCGGCGTAGAAGCCGTCATCGCCCTCGTCGGGCCACGTGCGCAGCTCGTCCTCCGGCTGCATGCCGGCGGCCTCCGCGGTCGCCTCGTTCTCGCCCGGATTGAGCGTGCAGACGGCGTAGTGCAGCTCGCCGCCCGGCGCGAGCAGCGTCGCCGCGTGCCGCACGAGCTCGACCTGCAGGGTCGCGAGCTCCTCGACGTCCTCGGGCGAGCGGCGCCAGCGCGAGTCGGGCCGGCCCGCCAGCACGCCGAGGCCGCTGCAGGGCGCATCGACGAGGACGCGGTCGTAGGGCTCGCCGCGGAACGTGCGCCCGTCGGCCGCCACGACCTCGGCGCTGACGCCGAGCCGCCGCAGCGTCGCGGCGAGCGTCTTCGCGCGCGCCGTGTGCTTGTCGACCGCGGTCACGTGGGCGCCGGTGGCCGCGAGCACGGCCGTCTTGCCGCCGGGCGCGGCGCAGAGGTCGAGCACGCGCATGCCGGCCTGCGCGCCCGCGCGCTGGGCGACGAGCACGGCCGCGCGGGCGATCGGCACGACGGCGCCGCTCGCGAAGGCCTGGGAGCCCGCCACGTCGATGGCGCCGTCCACGCGCAGCACCCCCGTCTGCTCGTCGCGCACGGCGTTCAGGCCGCCGTCGCGCAGCCACGCCTCGGCCACGGCCTCGCCGTCGCGCGCGGGGTTGGGCCAGAGCGAGACGGCGGGCGGCTCGTTGGAGGCGGCGCAGAGCGCACGAGCGCGCTCGGCGCCGTAGGCCTCGAACCAGGTCTCGGCGATCCAGTCGGGCAGCGAGTGGCGGAGCGCAGCCTCCTCGGGCTCCTCCTCGGGCAGCGCGGCGTACCACTCGGGGCCCTCGGACGCGATGCGCCGGAGCACGGCGTTCGTCAGCCCGGTCGCGCGCGGGCCGATCTCGCGGCGCGCGAGCTCGACGCTCTCCGAGACGGCCGCGTGCGGCGGGATGCCGTCGGCGAAGAGGATCTGGAAGACGCCGAGCTGCAGCACGTGCGCGAGCTTGCGCTCGAGCCGCTGCACGGGGCGGCCCGCGATCTCCTCGAGCGCCGCGTCGAGCGTGCGCCGCCGCTGCACCGCACCGAATGCGAGGTGCATCGCGAGCCCGCGGTCGCGTGCGTCCAGCTTGGCGCGCTCGGCCTCGCCGGTGAACGCGCGGTCGGCGTAGGCATCCTCGTCGAAGACGCGCGTGAGCACGCGCAGGGCGACGCTGCGCGCGCTCACGCGGCCGTCACCGCCGGCAGCTCGCCGCGCAGGCAGCGCAGCCAGTCGGCGACCGCCATGCGCCGCCCGCCGGGCGGCTGCAGCTCGAGCAGCTCGAGCGCACCGCCGGCGCAGCCGAGCACGAGCGCGCCGCCATCGCGCTCGAGCGCCCCGGCGGCGGGGCCCGCCTCGCGCACCGCCGTGCGCCAGAGCGTGTGCGGGGCGCCGTCCAGCGCGAGGCGCGCGCCGATGTGCGGCGAGAGCGCGCGCACCCGGTCGTGCAGCTCGCGCGCTGGCCGGGCCGGATCGACG
>DASXXY010000101.1:0-6697 GCA_036502805.1 Gaiellales bacterium
CGCTTTGACCGCGGGTGGGGTGCCTCGGCCGTGGATCCGCGCGCGAACCCGCCGCTCACTCGCCCGGACTGTCGCCGCCCACGCGATGGAGGTGGTCGTAGATCGTCCGCCCGACGGCCGCCGGCAGGTTCGGGACGGCCTCGAGCTCGGTGCGCGAGGCCTCGATCAGGCTCGCGACGTCGCCGAAGTGCGCGATCAGCGCCTTGCGGCGCACGGGCCCGACGCCCGGAAGCGTGTCGAGCAGCGACGCGGTCTGCCCGGCGGCACGCCGCGTGCGGTGGCCGCGCAGGGCGAAGCGGTGCGCCTCGTCTCGGATCTGCTGCAGCAGCTGGAGGCCCGGCGACTCGCGCGGCAGGATCACCGGGAGGGACCGCCCTGGGAGGTAGACCTCCTCCTCGCGCTTGGCCAGCGAAACGACCGCGACGCGCGGCAGCTCGAAGCTGCGCATCGCGTCGAGCGCCGCGCTCAGCTGGCCCTTGCCGCCGTCGATCACGAGCAGGTTCGGCAGCGTCGCGAAGCTGCGGTCGTAGCCGTCGTCGTCGACCCGCCGGTGGCGCTCGAAGCGCCGCGAGACGGCCTCCGCGAGCGAGCGGAAGTCGTCCTGCCCGCCGCCGTGGCGGATCCCGAAGCGACGGTAGTCGGAGCGCTTGGACGTGCCGTCCTCGAACACGACCATCGAGGCGACGGCGTTCGTGTCCTGCAGGTTCGAGATGTCGAAGCACTCGATGCGGATCGGCAGCGCCTCCAGGTTGAGGCTCTCGCGCAGCTCCTCGAGCGCCTCGATGCGGCGCGTCTTCGTGCGCTGCGAGCGCAGGACGTCGTGGCGCACGCCCAGCTCGGCATTGCGCAGCGCCATCGCGACGACGCGGCGCTTGTCGCCGCGCTCGGCCACGCGCACCTCGACCGCAGCCCCGCGGCGCTGACACAGGAAGCCCTCGATCAGATCCTCGTCGGCGACGCCCGCGTGCACGCAGATCAGCGGCGGGATGCCGACCTGCGTGTCGTAGTAGTCGAGCAGGAAGCGCGCGAGCAGCTCGTCGTCGCCCTCCCCCGCCGCGTTCTCGAGGTAGTGCGAGCGGCGCTCCTCGATGCGGCCGCCGCGCACGGCCAGCAGCTGCACGTTCGCGACGTCGGACTCGACGGCGAGCGCCACGGCGTCATACGTGCCCGTCCCGACCGAGACGGCCTGGCGCTCGCTGAGGTGGCGGACGGCCATGAGGCGGTTGCGCGTGCGCGCGGCCTCCTCGAACTGGTGCGCCTCGGAGGCGAGCTGCATGCGCCGCTCGAGATCGCGCTCGATCTTGTTCGTGCGGCCCTCCAGGAAGGCGATCACGTCGAGGATGACCGCGCGGTACTGCTCCTTCGTGATCAGCCCGACGCACGGTGCCCCGCAGCGGCCGATGTGGTAATCGAGGCACGGCACGCCCGAGCGCCGCCCCGGCGACGGCCCCTCGCAGGGGCGGTACGGGAAGATCTTGTTGAGCGTCTCGAGCGTCGTGCGCACCTTCTGCGCCGAGGCGTAGGGGCCGAAGTAGCGCACGTTGCTGCGGTGCCGCTCGCGCGTGAACAGCACGCGCGGGTACTCGTCGGCGAGCGTCACCGCGATGTACGGGTACGACTTGTCGTCGCGCAGGCGCACGTTCAGCGGCGGGCGGTGGCGCTTGATCATCTGCTGCTCGAGCAGCAGCGCCTCGCTCGCGCTGGCGACCACGATCGCCTCGATCGACGCCGCGCGGCCCACGAGCTCCTCGCTCTTGCGGTCGCGCTTGACGGTCGCGAAGTACGACGCCACGCGCTTGCGCACCGAGGTCGCCTTGCCGACGTACAGCACCGTGCCCTCGGCCGTTCGCCAGACGTACACGCCGGCGGCGTCGGGCAGCGCCCGCGCCTGGTCGCGCAGATCGGCTGCTGGAGCGTCCGTGGCCACGACCGCAGGGTACGAGAGCGTCTCGTCGGAGCCCGGTGCTCGGTGCCAATCGGAATCGCCGTCCCGGGCAGGCACCTCGCGCCGCCGGACGCGCAACGCGGGGGGTCAGACCCGCAACACCGGGGTCAGGCCCGCAACGCGCGGGTCAGACCCGCAACGCGCGGGTCAGACCCCGTTGTTGCGCAACGGTCGTTCTCGCACGTCCTTGACCTCGAGTGCACTTGAGCATCTAGCGTGGAGCGCATGACAGCGACGCAGACAGCGAGCGAGCAGATCACGGAAGCCGTCGGCGCGTGGCCCGGGGTGACGGCCGGGCCTGGCGCCCGCGGGGCGTTCTCGTTCACGCTGGGGCGGCGTGAGCTCGGCCACCTGCACGGCGATCGCGTGCTCCACATCGGCTTCCCCAAGGGGGTCTGGCACGAGCTCTTCGCCGCCGGGCGGATCGAGCACCACCCCGTCTTCCCGGACACGCCGGACTTCGCGGCGCGGCAGCTCGCGAGCGAGGCCGACGTCGCCGACGCGATCGCGCTGCTGCGCCTGAACTACGAGCGCGTCGTCGCGGCGCACGGTCTGCCGGCCGCGTCCTAGCCCGCCGGGGCCGATCGGCACGGCCGCGAGGGCCGATCGGGCGTGGCGCGCCCACCTGTCCCCGCCCCTACGCTTGCGCGATGCAGGAGCTGATCGATCGGCTGCGCGAGGCGCTCGGCGCGGCCGGGCTCGAGCGGGCCGTGCTCAGCCACCCCGAGACGCTCGCTCATCTCTGCCTGTTCGACCCGTCGCCCGCCGAGTGGCCGGTCGCGAACCCCTATGTGCCCTCCCCCGCGCTGCTCGTGCTCGGCGGCGAGCGCGAGACGCTGCTCGTCGCGAGCTTCCACGCAGCGCACGCCGCGCGCAGCCCGGTGCCGGTCGAGCAGTACCGCTCGTACGACTTCCAGGAGCCTCCGGCACCGGCCGAGGAGCTCGCGGCGGCGCTCGGAGCGCTCGCGTTCGGGCCCGGCCGCGTCGGCGTGGAGGCATCGTCCCTGCCGCTCGCGGCGGCCGAGGCCCTGCGCGCGCAGGGCGCCGAGCTGGTCGCGATCGACGAGCTCGTGATCGCCGCGCGGCGCTGCAAGCGGCCGCTCGAGATCGAGGCGATCCGGCGTGCGTCACGGCTCTCCGATGTCATCCAGGGCGCCGTCAAGGAGCTCGCCCAGCCCGGCATGAGCGAGGTCGAGGTCGCGGCCCTGGCGCAGGCGGCGATGGCCGTGGAGGCGGGCCGGCGCGTGCCGGCGATCCTCACGGTCACGACCGGCGAGGCCGCCGCGACCGGCGGCTGGGAGGCCACGGACCGCCTGATCGAGAGCGGCGATCTCGTGCTCTGCGATTCCGGCCCGTGGCTCGACGGGCACTGGTCGGACGGCGCCAACGCGATCTGCGCCGGCACGCCCTCGGCCGAGCAGCGCCGCATCTTCGACCGCGTGCGGCGCGCGCTCGAGCTCGCGATCCGGCTCTGCGTCCCGGGCGCGCTCGCGTGCGACGTCGACGCGGCCGTGCGGGCCGAGCTCGAGGATCTCGGCCCCACCTACGCGCATCACACCGGCCACGGGATCGGCGCGGCCTGGTCGGAGCCGCCGCGGATCGCGCCCTACGAGCAGGTCCGGCTCGAGGAGGACATGGTGCTGGCGGTCGAGCCGGCGTTCTACGCACCCGGCTTCGGGGGCATCCGGCTCGAGCACGTCTTCGTCGTCCGCTCCGGCGGCAATGAGATCCTGACCAGATTCGAGCACACGCTATGAACGTCGCACTCGTCGAGCCGATCGTCGTCAGCGTCCCCTATCGCCACCGCGAGGTCAGCTCGATCGTGGCGCGCGACGGCGTCACGGACATCCTCGTCAAGATCACGACGGACGACGGGCTCGTCGGCTGGGGCGAGGCCACGAGCGGCGCGGACGCCGCCTCGATCTCGGCCGCCGTCACCGCGATGGCGCCGTTCGTGATCGGCCGCGACCCCTGGAACCGCGAGGCGATGCGCGCGGACGCGTTCAGCTACGGGCTCTGGCAGTTCCGCGCGCAGACGGGCAACTTCGCGTGGTGCGGCATCGACATGGCGCTCGCGGACATCTGCGGCAAGTCCGTCGAGCAGCCGCTCTACCGCCTGCTCGGCGGCGCCGTGCGCAACGACGTGACCTACTTCTCCTACGTCGCGCGCGGCGACGACGAGAGCCTGCGCGCGCAGGCCGCCGAGCAGCTCGCGGCCGGCTACGACGTCTTCTACCTCAAGCTCGGCCTCGACGACCGCGAGGATCTGCGCATGGTCGCGACGCTGCGCGACGCGCTCGGCGACGGCCCGAAGCTGCGCATCGACGTCAACTCGAACTGGTCGGTGGCCCACGCCCTGCGCATGCTCGACCGGCTCGCCGAGTACGACATCGACTTCGTCGAGCAGCCGGTGCGCGAGACGCCGATCGGCCAGCTCGGCGAGCTGCGCCGGCGCTCGCCGATCGCGGTCTGCAGCAACGAGGGCCTGTGGTCGGAGGCCGACGCGTACGCACGCATCTGCGCGCGCGAGGCCGACGTGTTCTGCTTCTCGCCGTCGTGGGTCGGCTCGCTGAGCGCGTTCTCGCGGCTCTCGCACGTCGCCGAGCTCGAGGGCCTGAAGGTCTGCAAGCACACCCACGGCGAGCTCGGGATCACCGCCGCGGCGTGCCAGCACGTGCTGCTGACGCTGCCGAACACGGTCGCGGGGCACCAGCAGACGGCGCAGGTGATGGTGCACGACGTGCTCGCGGAGGCGATCCCCATCGCGACGGGCGCGCACTGGGGACTGATCGACGGCCCCGGCATCGGCGTCGAGGTCGACGAGGCCGCCGTGGCCGAAGCCAATGGGCGCTACCGGGCGGAGGGCCAGTACCTGCCCTGGCAGCCGGAGCTCCTCGGACGGGAAGGTCGGGCATGAGCGGCAGATTGGAAGGCGTCGTCGCACTCGTCGTCGGCGGCGGCTCGGGCATGGGCCGCGCCGGCGCGGTCGCGATGGCGGCCGAGGGCGCGAGCGTCGTCGTTGCCGACATCGCGCTCGAGCGCGCGCAGGTCGTCGCGGACAGTTGCGGCGCGGTCGCGGTGGCCGTCGACGTCTGCGACACGGCGAGCGTCGAGCGCATGGTCGCGTTCACCGTCGAGCGCTTCGGCCGCCTCGACACGGTCTACCACTGCGCCGTCGACGTGCCGTTCGTGAACACGCAGGACCGCCGCCTGACGGAGCTCGACGAGGAGGTCTGGTCGCGCATGATCGACCTCTGCCTGACGGGCGTCTTCCGCGTCGTCAAGCACGCGGGCCGCCAGATGCTGACGCAGCAGTCCGGCTCGATCATCCTCTCGAGCACGGTCGACGCGCTCGTCGGCTGCGCCGGGCTCGACTCGTACACGGCCGCCAAGGGCGGCGTCACGGCGCTCGTGCGCTCGCTCGCGGCAGGACTCGCACCCGACGGCATCCGCGTCAACGCGATCGCGCCGAGCTTCGTCTCGAGCGAGCCCCAGAAGCTCTGGCTCGAGGACGACGCCTCACGCACGACGATCGAGCAGCTGCACCTGCTGCCCATCCCCACGCCCGAGGAGATCGCCCCGCTCGTCGTCTTCCTCGCGAGCGAGGAGTCGCGCCGCATGACCGGCACCGTCATCCCGCTCGACTCCGGCTACATGGCGTTCAAGGCGCAGCTCGACGTGATGGGCGCGATGCAGGCCAACGCGGACTCCTAGGCGACGACGATGCAGGCGTCGTGCGCGTGCGTCGTCAGGTGCACGCTGCGCAGGCCCTTCGCGTCGAGCACGGTCAGCCGGCCGTCGTCGAGCGAGGGCGTGACGACGCTGCCGCCGAGCGCGCAGACGTTGTAGGAGCCCGTCGTGACCGTGCGCGTGCGCAGGACCGCGCCGTCGCCCATGCGGTGCGTGCGCAGCGTGCCGCTCTCGCCGCTCGCGACATACGCGAAGCGGCCGAGATCGTCGAACGTGACGTGCTGGGGTGCGCCGTCGCCGACGACTGCGTGCACGCGCCGGAACGTCGTCGCGTCGTGGATCGCGAGCCGGCGGTCGACGCCCGAGCTGACCCACAGCAGCGTCCCGTCTGGCGTGAAGCCGACGTCGTGGGCGAGATCGTCGGCCGGGAACGTGCGCTCGAGACGTGGCCGCCGCGGGTTGCCGACGTCGACGACGGCGATGCGCGGAGCCTTCGAGCCGAGCGACGTGACGACGCGCGAGCCGCCGGCGTCGATCGTGATGTGGCGCGCCCCGGCGCCGACCTCGACGCGCCCGACCACGCGCGCCGCGGGCACGTCGATCGCGATCACCTGGCCCGCCGCGTCGTCGCTCACGTAGGCGTAGCGGCCGTTGGGATCGCCGGCCGCATAGCGAGGAGCCTGGAAGCCGCTCAGCACCGTGCGCACGCGCAGCCGCACGGCGTCGAGGATCGTCACGGTGCCCGAGGCCTGGCTCAGCACGAGCGCGGAGCGCATGCGGTCGACGGTCTCGATGCCCGCAGGGTGATCCGGCACGGCCAGCCGCTCGACGACGCGCAGGCCGCCGAGGTCGACGGCGAGCACGCGATCCTCGTCGTCGGCGGTGACGAGCGCGACGGTCACGCCGCCGCGGACGGCGGCGAGCGCCGAGCCGGGCAGGGCCAGCGCGGCAGGTGCGGCGGCGGCTGCGAGGAGGAGCTCTCGGCGGTTCATGCCCCGGATACGGGGCCGGGTGCGCGCGAGGTCCTTCCACCCGCGCTCGCGGCGCGCCATGATGTGGCCT
>DASXXY010000102.1:0-2569 GCA_036502805.1 Gaiellales bacterium
CGAGCCCGACGAGGGCGACCTGCGCGACGCGGACGGCATCAGCGTGGCCGAGGCGTTCGCGGCGCTCGGGTTCGGCGAGCTGCCGACCGAGGGCTGGCTGGGCGAGGGCCCGGCCGCCTTCATCGAGACGCACATCGAGCAGGGGCCCGTGCTGCTCGCGCACGGCCGGCAGCTCGGGGTCGTCACGTCGATCGCCGGCATGGTCGGCGTCGAGTTCACCTACGCGGGACGCCGCGGCCACGCGGGCACGACGCCGATGGAGCTGCGCTCGGACGCCCTCGGCGCCGCGGCACAGCTGGTCGTCGAGGCGCACGGCATCGCGCGCTCGATCCCGGGCGCCGTCACGACGATCGGCCGGCTCGTCGTCGAGCCCGGCGCCACGAACACGATCCCGAACCGCGCCACGCTGTTCGCCGACATGCGCGCGCCCGACGACGCCCGCGTCGGCGAGCTCGTCGGCCGGATCGTCGACGAGGCCCAGGGCAGCGCCGCGGATGCGCGCTGCTCGGTCGAGATCGCCGAGCGCTGGCGCTACCCGGCGACGCCGATGGATCCGTCCGTCATGGACGTCGTGCGCCGCGCGGTCGCGGCGGTCGATCCCGAGCCGTTCGAGCTGCCCTCCGGCGCAGGCCACGATGCGCAGATCCTGGGCATGGCCGGTGTGCCGGTCGCGATGCTGTTCGTGCGGAGCGACGCCGGGGGCGTCAGCCACGCGCCGGAGGAACTGACCGAGGACGATGCGCTCGTCGCCTGCGTGCAGGCGCTCGAGCCGGCACTACGGGAGCTCGCGACATGATCGACTGGCAGTCCCTCGCACGGCCGAGCCTGCGCGGCCTCGAGCGCTACGACCCCGGCCCGAGCCGCGACGCGCTGCGCGACCAGCACGGCCTCCCCGCGCTCGACCCGCTGCACTGGAACGAGGACCTGTTCGGCCCGCCGGCGCCCGTGCTCGCCGCGGCGGTCGAGGCCGTCTCGAAGGCGAACTACTACCCGGAGCGCGCGTTCGCCGACTTCCGCAGCGCGCTCGCCGGTCAGCTCGGCGTGCCGTCGGCGTGCGTGATCCCCGCGCACGGCGCGCAGGCGCTGATCGCCTCGATCGCGCAGGTCTTCGTCGGCGACGGCACGCCCGTCGTGGTGCCGCGCCTGACCTACGGGCTGTACGCCCAGGTGTGCGAGGGCGCGGGCGGCGCGGTGACGCGCGTCGATCCCGACGGCCTGCGGCTCGACCTCGACGCGATCGCCGCCGCCGCGCAGGCGACCGCGGCGCGGATCGTCTGGATCTGCGACCCGAACAACCCGACGGGCACGCTGATCGCACCCGAGGAGTGGGAGCGGTTCCTCGCCGCGCTGCCCGCCGAGACGATCGTGGTCGCGGACGAGGCGTACATCGACTTCGCCGACCCGGCGCGGCGCGTCCGCCGCGAGCAGGACGTGCTCGCGGGGCGCCCGGTGATCATCATCCGCTCGTTCTCGAAGATCTACGGCCTCGCGGGGCTGCGGCTCGGGTACGCGGTCGCCGACCCCGAGGTCGCACGGCTGCTCGACGTCGTGCAGGAGCCGTTCAACGTCAACCGCGTCGCGCTGGCCGCCGGCGTCGCGGCGCTCGCCGACCCGACGTTCCTCGACCGCCGCCGCAGCGAGGTCGCCGAGGCGCGCGCGGTGCTCGAGCAGGAGCTCGCGGGCGCGGGCATCCGCGCGCTGCCGTCGCAGGGCAACTTCACGCTCGTCGAGCTCGGACGTCCGGACGTGCCCGTGTGCGAGGCGGTGCTCGCCCGCGGCGTCCTGATCCGCCCCGGCTCGAACTTCGGCATGCCGGGGTACGCCCGCATCACCACGGCCCCGGTGCCCCGCATGCGCGAGGCTGCGCGCGTGCTCGCCGAGGTCATCACATCGCTCGACGAAGGGTGACCATGGACTCGCTCGCCGCATCGGCGACGCTCACCTGGCAGGGCTCGCACGGCAGGATCGAGGGCGCGTCCCAGGCGCTCACGGTCGAGACCGCGACGCAGTCCGAGCTCGGCGGCCCCGGCGGCGCCTCGAACCCCGAGGAGCTGTTCTCGGCCGCGCTCGCCAACTGCTTCACCTCGACGCTCACGAGCATGGCGCGCACACGCCAGATCCCGCTCGGCGCGATCGAGACCTCGGTCACGACCCGCCTCGAGTGGGGCGACGGAACCGACCACCACCTCGCGCGCGCCGACCTGACGACGCGCATCGAGTCATCTGCCCCGGAGGAGACCGTGCTCGAGCTGATCGAGGAAGCCGAACGCCACTGCCCCGTCTGCCAGCTGCTGGCGGGCCGCGCCGAGCTGCACGTGCTGGCCGAGGTGGTCGCACCATGAGCGACCCTTACATCCCCGACGCGGTGCTCGCGCGCGACCTGGTCGGCTACGGCCGCACCCCGCCGCGCTGGAGGTGGCCGCACGACGCGAAGGTCGTGATCAACCTCGTGCTCGTGTACGAGGAGGGCAGCGAGTACTCCGTGGCCTGGGGCGACACGCGCAACGACGGCTGGGGCGAGTACGCCGACGCCGGCGTGCAGCCGCCGCAGCGCGACCCCGGCACCGAG
>DASXXY010000103.1:0-10678 GCA_036502805.1 Gaiellales bacterium
GAGTTGATCGCCGCGGCGCGCGCGGCCTGCCAGGCCGTGACGGGAACCGACCACGCGCTGCCCTCGGGCCCGCTGCACGACGCGGCCGAGATGGCGCGCCTCGTGCCGACCGTGATGATCTTCTCCTCCTCGACGAATGGCATCAGCCACGCCAAGGAGGAGGACACGCCGATCGAGCACCTCGAGCTGGCGCTCCGCGCCTACGCGAGGACGGTCGGCGTGGCGATCGACCGGGTGGCCGCCGGTTAGCTCTGCACGAATCGGGTCTGAAACCGATCGTGCACGCCCCGCAACGTCGCCGGCATCACCATGCGTCCGTGCACGATCGGGGTCTGACCCGATTCGTGCAAGCCGCGCCAGACGCCGCGGATCTGACCCCTGTCGTGCAGGCCGCCGAGCTCAGTCCCCCGGCGAGCCGATCTCGGCCTTGATCGTCGCGAGCTCGTGCTCCAGCTCGGCCAGCTCGGCGCCGCCCGCCATCAGGCGGACGAGCTCGGTCTGGTCGATCTCGCCGCGGTCGTAGCTGCCGAGCGTGCGCCCGCGGTTGAGGATCACGAAGCGGTCGCCGACGGGGTAGGCGTGGTGCGGGTTGTGCGTGATGAAGATCACGGCGACGCCGCGCTCGCGCGCCATCAGGATGTAGCGCAGCACGACGCCGGCCTGCTTGACGCCGAGCGCCGAGGTGGGCTCGTCGAGGATCAGGACGCGCGCGCCGAAGTAGATCGCGCGCGCGATCGCGACCGACTGCCGCTCGCCGCCCGAGAGCGTGCCGACGGGCTGATCCGGGTCGCGGATGTCGATGCCCATGCCGCGCAGCTCGGAGCGCACGACGGCGCGCGCCTTCTTGACGTCGAACATGCGCAGCGGCCAGACGCCGGTCGTGGGCTCGGCGCCGAGGAAGAAGTTCCGCCAGATCGACATCAGCGGCACCATCGCGAGGTCCTGGTAGACGGTCGCGATGCCCATCGCGCGCGCGTCGCGCGGCGAGCTGAAGTGCACGGCCTCGCCGTCGACGAGCAGCTCGCCCTCGCTCGGCGGGTGCGCGCCGGAGAGGATCTTGATGAAGCTCGACTTGCCGGCGCCGTTGTCGCCGAGCACGCACGTGACCTCGCCGGCGTTGACGTAGGCCGAGATGTCCTTGAGCGCGACGACGTTGCCGTAGTACTTGCAGAGGCCGCGCGCCTCGAGCAGGTGGGGCTTCTGCTCGCTCATCTCGCCCTCGCTCCCGCCGCACGCGCGCGGATCGCCGCGTTGAGCATCACGGCCAGCACGAGGATCACGCCCTGGAACGCGTACACCCAGTTGCTGTCCCACTGCGAGACGATGATGCCGATGCTCGCCATGCCGAGGATCGCCGCGCCGAACGCGGAGCCGATCACCGAGCCGAAGCCGCCCGTCAGCAGGCAGCCGCCGACGACGGCGGCGATGATGAAGATGAACTCGCGGCCGACGCCCTCGTTGGCCTGGATGCCGCGCAGGCCGATGGCCGTGATGATGCCGAGCAGCGCCGAGGTGGTCGACGTCATCATGAACAGCGCGATCTTGGTGCGCGCGACCGGCACGCCGATGTTGCGCGCGGCCGTGGCATCGCCGCCGACGGCGTAGATCCAGTTGCCGAAGCGCGTGCGGGCGAGCAGCCACGCGCCCGCGACGGTCAGCCCGAACCACCAGATGATGTTGACCTTGAAGTCGTACGGCGACCACACGGTCGAGGCGAAGAAGGGCCGCGCCGAGTTGAAGCCGGACGCCGCGTCGATGCCCTGGATCGAGACGGTGCCGGTGATCTTGAGCGTGCCGCCGGCGTTCACGCCCTGGAGGATGAAGAACGTGCCGAGCGTGACGATGAAGCTCGGCAGCTTCGTCTTCACGACCGTGTAGCCGTTGACGAAGCCGATCGCGGCGCCGAACACGAGCACGACCGCGATGGCGGGCCAGATGTTCCAGTCGGCGCGCGTCGTCAGCAGGCCGAGCAGGAGCCCGGAGCTGCCGACCATCACGCCCGCGGAGAGGTCGAACTCGCCGCCGATCATGAGCAGCGCGACCGGTACCGCGACGATCCCGTACTGCGCCGACTGGTCGAGCCACTGGCTCCAGATGCCGAGATCGGAGAGCCAGCCGACCGAGCTCGCCGTGTAGGCGAAGAGGAAGAAGACGGCGATCGCGCCGAAGACCGCACCGATGTCGGGGCGGCCGACGAGCGTCGCGACGAGGTTGACGCGCGCGAGGCGCTCGTCGGCGGGCGGGGCTGTGGCTGCGGTGTCAGGCATGAGCCGGTGCGCGCCGGGCGCGCAGGGGGTGGGCGGCCACTATGCCACCCACCCCCGCTCTGTCGCTAGTCCGTCAGCGCGTGCCCTTGGCGGCGAGCGCGGCGACCTTCGCGGCGTTCGCCTTGTTGATGATGCCCGGGCCGGTGAGGACGGGCTGGCCGCCGCCGACGGTGTTCGCGTTGGTCACGAACAGCACCGCGAAGACGACCGGCAGGTAGCCCTGCAGGTACTGCTGCTGGTCGATCGCGAACAGCATCTTGCCGCCCTTGATGGCGGTGATGACGGCCGGGTTGACGTCGAACGTGCCGACCTTCGTGCCGGCCGGCGCGGCCTGCTGGGCCGGGACGGTGACGTCGGGGTCGAGGCCGAGCAGCGCGTCGGTGCTCTTGTTGGCCGCGAAGTAGGCCTTGATCTTGGCCTGCGTGCCGGGGATGTCGGCCTTCGCGTTCGGGATCAGGAGCGTCTTCGTGGTGCCCTTGAACGTCTTCTTGACGCCCTTCGCGCGATCCGTCAGGCCGGAGTTGCTGGCCTCGTGGATGACGACGACGACGTTCTTGGCGCCGGCGTCGTTGAACTGCTTGCCCGCGCCCTCGCCCGCGATCTCCTCGCTCTGGCCGACGTGCACCTCGTACGTCGAGAGGTCGTCGAAGGCGCCCTCGCCGGAGTTGACCGTGATGATCTCGATGCCCTTGGCGGCGGCCTTCGTGAGCGGATCCTTGAGCGCGCTCGCGTCCGGCACCGAGGTCGCGATCAGGTTCACCTTGGACGCGATCGCGGCGTTGATGCCGGAGACCTGCTTGGAGACGTCGTTGTTCGCGTAGACCTGCGTGACGCTGATGCCGTGGCCCTTCATGTCCTTCGTGGCCTGGTCGACGCCGTGCTTGAAGACCGACCAGAACGAGCCCGTGTCGCCGTGCGTGACGACGGCGACCTTCGTCGTCGAGCCCGCGGCGGAGGCGATGCCCTCCATGCCGAGCGAGCCGAGGCCGGTCGCCAGCAGGCCACCGGCGACGAACAGCTTGCGGCGCGAGACCCCGCCCGACTCCTCGACCGTGTCCGCGCTCTGCTCCTGCATGCCCATCTTCGTCCTCCGTGTCGGGTCTGACCGGGCTGGATTCAGCCCGCGATGACCTGTGTCTGCGCGATCTCGCCGGGTGCGACGGGTCGCCGTTCGTTCTTCGAGCGGTCGGCGGCGAGCGCGACGAGCAGCGCTGCGCGCGCCTCGTGCAACGTGCAGGCGCTGGGACCGCCCTCGATCACCGTGGTCACGAACGCGGCCAACTCGGCCTCATACGCGGGTTGGAAGCGCTGCATGAAATCGGCGTAGGTTGGGACGCTCGGCTGGGCGACGCCCGGCTCGAGCGAGCGGATGGGGCTGCGCGCGTCGACGCCGACCGCGACGCTGTCCCGCATGCCGAACGCCTCGAGGCGCACGTCGTAGCCGAGCGCATCGTGCCGGGTGCCGGTGAGGATGGCAAGTGCCCCGCCGCTCAGCCGCAGCACGGCGACCGCGACGTCGACATCGTCGTAGTCCGCGAACCACGGCGTCTCGCGCACGGCGCCGTCGGCGTAGACCTCGCTGATCTCCTCGCCCGTGACGAAGCGCAGCGCGTCGAAGCCGTGGATGTGGAGGTCGCGGAAGATGCCGCCGGAGCCCGCGATGTAGGCCTCTGCGGGCGGCGTCGGATCATGCGTCGCGAGCCGCGCGACGAGCAGGCGGCCGAGCGAGCCGCCGGCGATCGCCGCCCGGGCCGCGAGGTAGCCGGCGTCGAAGCGGCGCTGGAATCCGATCTGGACGAGCGTGCCCGCGCGCTCGACGTCGGCGATGAGCTCGTCCAGCACCGGCAGCTCGAGCGCCACGGGCTTCTCGCAGAACGCCGGCAGGCCGGCCTCGGCCGCGAGGCGGATCATCGGCGCGTGCGTCGGCGTGGGCGTCGCGATGACGACCGCGTCGATGCCCGAGACGAGCAGATCCGCGGGCGCGGTGACGGTGGCGACGCCGAGCTCGGACGCCAGGCGGGCGGCCTGCGCGGGGTCGGCTTCGCACACCGTGACGGTGGCGGTGCCGCTCAGCGCGAGCAGCGTGCGTACGTGGAAGGCGCCGATCCGACCGGCGCCGATGACGCCGATGCGGAGAGCGGACGACCCATGTTTCCCAGCATCGGGCGCCATAGGTAAGCGCTTACAGTAAGCGCTTACAGATTCGCCGTCAAGGGCGCTGCCGGAAGGCCGTCAGCGGGGAGGGGCGGTGGAGCTGCGGAGGATCAGCTCCGGCACGAAGAGATGGTGCCGCTGCCGCGGCTTGCGCCCCGCGATCATGCCCAGCAGGAGCTCCGTCGAATGCCGCGCGATCTCGTCGGCGGGCTGGCGCACCGTGGTCAGCGGCGGCGCCGTGTAGCGGGCGAGGCGGAGGTCGTCGAAGCCGACCATCGAGACGTCGTCCGGCACGCTGCGCCCGCTCGCGACGATCGCGTTCATGGCGCCGATCGCCGAGAGATCGTTGGCCGCGAAGACGGCCGTGAGGTCGGGCGCGGCGGCGAGCAGGGCGGCCATCGCGTCGTGGCCGCCCGTCTCGGTGAAGTCGCCGCGCGCGACGAGCGCCGCGTCGGGGGTCGCGCCGGCCGCCTCGAGCGCGCCCTGGTAGCCGAGCAGGCGCTCCTCGCTGATGCGCGCCGGCGCGCCCGTGATGTGCGCGATCCGGCGGTGGCCGAGCGCGAGCAGGTGCTCCGTCGCCAGGCGGGCGCCCATGCGGTTGTCGACTTGCACGAGCGGGACGTCGGGCGAGCTGACGTCGCGGTCGAGGCAGACGATCGGGAAGCCGTCCTCGACGAACCGCGCGATGCGCTCGGGCGGCAGCACGAGGCCGTCCACGAGCGCGCCGTCGACGTGCTTCGCGTGCAGCAGGCGCAGGTAGCGCTCCTCCTGATCCGGATCGAACCCGGTCGTGCACAGCAGCATCGTGTAGTCGCGCTCGCGCGTCAGCGCCTGGATGCCCGTCACGAGCTCGGCGTAGAAGGGGTTCGTGATGTCGGGCAGGAGCAGCGCGATCGTCTGCGTCGCGCGCGTGACGAGGCTGCGGGCGATCGTGTTCGGCCGGTAGCCGAGCTGCTCGACCGCGGCGTCGATCGCCACGCGCTTCGGCTCGGCGACCTGGCCGGTGTCGTTGAGGGCGCGCGAGACCGTCGCCGTGGAGACGCCCGCGAGACGGGCGACGTCGTAGATCGTCGGCCTCCTGCGCCTGGAGCCGGGCGTGCTCACGCTTTTCAGCCTACCGCGACGGCGGGGCGGCTGTAAGCGATTTCAGTAACCGCTTGCCTCGCCGGGCCTCACGGCACTGCTCGTACTCCGCGGGCGTCCAGCCGCGCAGCCGTACGTGACGGACGCCGGGCTCGACATCCCCGGCCTCTGCCTGATCGCGTCGGCGCGGCGCTGAGCCCGGCGGACAGGGCCTGGCTCCGCGCGGCGGGGCCAGGCTCTGGGCGTCTGCGCCGGGATGCGCAAAACTGCGGGGATGGAGCTCACGGCCGCACGCGTCGCCGCCTTCTCCGACGATCCGCGCGGCGGCAATCCGGCCGGCGTCGTCGTCGGGCACGAGCTGCCGCCGGACGCGACGATGCAGAGCATCGCGAAGGATGTCGGCTACTCCGAGACCGTCTTCCTGGCCGGCGACGGCGGCAGCGAGTGGACGGCGCGCTACTTCAGCCCGGAGGCGGAGGTGCCGTTCTGCGGCCACGCGACGATCGCGGCCGCGATCGCGCTCTACCGTCAGTTCGGCACGACGGAGCTCGCATTCGACACGGCCGCCGGGCAGGTGCCGATCGCGGTCGACGAGCTCGGCGGCCGCCCGTGGGCGACGCTGACGTCGGTCGCGCCGCACGTCGCGCCGCTCGGCGCCGACCTGCTCGCGCACCTGCTGCTGCAGCTCCACCTCTCGGCCGAGGAGCTCGATCCGCGCCTGCCGCCGATGGTCGCCTACGCCGGCGCCTACCACCCGATCATCGCGCTCGCGACCCGCGCCTCGCACGCCGCCCTGACGTACGACTTCGACGGCCTGCGGGCGCTCATGGAGGCGCGCGACTGGACGACGATCCAGATCGTCTGGCGTGCGTCCGAGACGCAGTTCCGCGCGCGCAACCCGTTCCCGGTCGGAGGCGTCGTCGAGGATCCGGCGACGGGCGCCGCGGCTGCCGCATTCGGCGCCTACCTGCGCGAGCTCGGCGCCGTGACGCCGCCGGCGTCGATCGAGATCGTGCAGGGCGAGGAGATCGGCCGCCCGTCGCAGATCTTCGTCGCGATCCCGCGCGAGGGCGGCATCGGCGTCACGGGCACGGCCGTCCTGATCCCGTCCGCCCTGGCCTGATCAGGCGTTCGCAGCGAGCCGGCCGAGCAGCTCGCCGAGCTGCTGCAGCTCGGCGCGCGTGAGCCCGGCGGTGAGGCGCCGGTTGAAGGCGATGACGGCCGTCAGCATGCGCGCGTAGGCGGCTTCGCCGGCGGCCGTCAGCTCGACCACGAAGGCGCGCCGGTCGCTCGCCGAGCGCTGCCGCGCCACGAGGCCGCCCTGCTCGAGGTTGTCGAGATGGCGCGTCAGCGTGGGGCCCTCGATCTCGAGCGAGCGCGCGAGGTCGAGCTGCGTCGTCCACTGCCCGTGCTTGATCGAGTCGAGGATCAGCCACACGGGCACCGATCCGCCCTCGGCGGCGAGCACGGCATTGAAGGCCGCGCCCACCGTCTTGGCCGTCGTCGCGAGCTTGCGCCCGATGGGTGCTCCCTCCGGCTTCACGGAGGAGAGTCTACTACTAATAAGCTACCTATTGATTAGCATGCTAATCTCTTTCGATTCAACGAGAGAGGAGTTCCGATGACCCACGTCGTGCTCGCGAGCGACCAGTGGCCGCACCACGGCTGGTTCCTGCTGTTCCCGCTCGTCTGGATCGTCGTGATCGCGCTGCTCGTGCGCTTCGTCTTCCTGCGCGGCGGCTGCTGGGGCTTCGGCAGGCGCGGCGGGCCGTGGCCCGACCGCGCCCGCGGGATCCTGGCGGAGCGCTACGCCCGCGGGGAGATCGGCGAGGACGAGTACCGCACGCGCCTCGAGCGGCTGCGTGCCGAAGCCCAGAGCTAGTCAGCGCGCGGCGGCGCGCGCCGGGCGCAGCCACCCGCGCTCGGTGCGCGCGAGCTCGCGGAAGCCGGCGACGGCGGCGAAGCCGAGCACGTCGTCCTGCTCCGGCAGGCAGTAGGCGATCAGGCGGTCGCCGTGGCCGAGGCGCAGCCACTCGGCCGCGTGCCCGAGCAGCCAGGTCGCGAGGCCCCGCCGGCGGTGGGGCTCCTCGATGCGCAGCGTGTCGATCTCGCCCCAGCCCGCGAGCCGCGAGCGCGTGCCGCCGTGCGTGAGATCGGTCGACAGCAGCACGAACCCCGCGAGCTCGTCGCCGAGCCAGGCGCCGAAGCTCGTCCCGGCGAGGATCGAGCCGCCCAGCTCCCGGCGCAGTGCGACGCCCGGGATCGGCGCGTCGCCGCTGCGCGGGATCTCCGCGACGTCGGCGGCGAGGATGACCTCGCTCTGCCCCTCGTGGGCGTAGCCGTTGCGCAGGAGCAGCGCCTTGATGTGCGGCCAGCAATCGAGCACGCCGTAGCAGCACGGGGCAGGCAGCGACATGTCGGCGCCGGTCCGCGTGACTCCCCAGCGGTCGCACTGCTCGCCGCAGGCCGCGAGCAGTGCGTCGGCGGCCTCCGCGCTCCCCGGGCCGAACACGATCCAGCGAATCTCGCCGAAGTTGCGATAGCTCTCGCCCACGCGCCCGTGGTCGGCGTAGCGCAGGAGGTGCGCGGCCGCGACGACGCGCTCGCGCTCGACGGCCACGAGCGTCGTGCGCTCCTCCACCCACGGGTCGACGATGATCTCGCCCGGCTCGCGCTCGAGCTGGCTCATGACGGCGTTGACCGAGAGCGAGACGCCGGGCAGCGCGACGCCGACGTGGGCGTTCACGAGCTCCGTGACCTGCTCGCGATCGCGCCGCTGGAACGGCCGGATCAGGACCTCGGACATGGCAAGACCTCCTCGAGCGTGGCGCGGCGTGCGCCGTTCGTCATGAAGGCCGCTACCAGTGCGGTACGCGGCGGATCGTAGCGCTACTCCGTGCGCGTGTACGCGCGCTCCCGCGCGGGCCGGGCCTCGAGGCCGTCGACGTAGGCGACGAGCCCCGGCGGGATCTCGGCGACGCCGGACGTGCGCGCGAAGCTGAGCACGCTGCCGATGACGATGTCCGCGACCGAGAAGCCGTCGCCGACGAGGTGGTCGCCGCCGGCGAGCGCTGCCTCGACGACGGCGGCCGCGCGCAGGTAGCGCGCGAGGGCGATCTCCTGCACCTCGGCGATCGGCTCGCCTGCGTCCTTCCAGAGCTGGCGCGCGAGCTCGATCAGCGGCCCCTCGAGCTCGATCATCGCGAAGAACGCCCACTGGTACTGGAGCCCGCGCTCGTGCGATCCCGGCGCCGCGATCAGGCCCGCCTCGGGGTGCAGGTCGGCGAGGTGCAGGATCAGCGCCGCCGACTCGAACACCGGGCCGCCCTCCTCGACGAACACGGGCGAGTTGCCGAGCGGATGGAGCGCGCGGTACTCGTCGGTCTGCTTGTGCTCGCGCGCGAGCATCGTCACGTCGATCGGGGCGCCGGCCTCCTCGGCGAGCCAGAGGACGCGCGCGGAGCGGGAGCGGGGCTGGTGATAGAGCTGCATCGGCCGACACTACGCGTCCTGGCAGATGGAAAGCTGGCTTGACATCTTCGCTGTGTCAAGCTAGCTTTCCATTCGTGCACAACGACGTTCGCGAGCTGCGGGCCGCACGCGGCCTCTCGCAAGGCGACCTGGCGCAGGAGATGAAGGTCTCGCGCCAGACCATCAATGCCGTCGAGACGGGTCGCTACACGCCCTCGCTGCCGCTCGCGATCGCGCTCTCGCGGTTCTTCCAACGATCGGTCGAGGAGGTCTTCCATGCACCTTGCAGCGACTAGCCGCCGCCTCTGCTACTCCCGGTGGTTCCTGCCGGTCTTCACCCTCGCCCTGGGCGTCGTCTTCGGCGGCGCGCAGTGGAAGGGCGGCGATCGCACGACAGGGCTCCTCTCGCTGGCGTGCTTCGCCGCCATCGCCGCCGTCTTCGCCTTCGGCGGGCGGAGCGAGACGATTCGCGCGCTCCGCGGTGACGGCCGCGACGAGCGCTGGGCGCGCATCGATCTCTCCGCGACCGCGGTCTCGGGCTTCGCCGTCATCGTCTCGGTGCTCGTCGGCTGCGCCTGGGAGTGGGCGCACGGCCGCGACGGCACGCCGTTCGTGCAGCTCGGGGCGATCGGCGGCGTCGCCTACATCGCCGCGCTGATCGTCATCGGCAGGCGCAACTGACGCACGCGCAGGGGCGGTCGCCGGCAGCACCGGCGACCGCCCCTCGTCGCGCATCCGGCCTCAGCCGACGCCGGGCGTCGGCGAGTACTGGCCGAGGAACTGCTGGCCGATGATCTTCTGGTCGACGGCCGCCTGGCCGATGTAGCACTCCCACGCGAGCCCGTCCTCGGTGAGCCCACGGCAGCCGCCGTTGACGTGCTTGCTCGCGTCGACGCTCGGCTCGGCGGCGCCCTTCCAGGCGGGGTTGCCGTGCGCGTCGGTGACCTCGATCGCGGGCGCCTTCGCGAGCGTGCAGTGGAACTCGACGTCCTTCGTCACGACCGTGCAGGTCGGCTCGGTGCCGGCCAGGGCGAGCGTGCCCGCCGGCAGGCTCTGCGCGACGCTGTCGTTGCTGATCAGCTGGTTCGCGGCGATCGCGACGCCCGGGATGCCGATCGCGAGCACGGCGATGACGATGCCGAGGCGGCGCGTGACGCGGCGCGGCCGGCGCGCGGGCGTCGGCGGAGCGACCGCGGCGAGGTCGGCGTGCGCGGCGCTCTCGAGCCGGTCGCCGAGGGTCTGCAGGGCGGGGTCGAGCTCGGTCATCGGATCATCTCCGTGGAGGTCGAGAAGTGCTTGCGAAGGGCGGTCAGGCCGCGCGAGACGCGCGCGCGGACGGCCTGGGGCGAGGTCTCCAGGCGCTCGGCGGCCTCGTCGTAGCCGAGGTCGTCGATGACGCGCAGGCGGATCGCCTGCTGCTGGGCCTCGGGCAGGTGCGCGAGCGCCTCGTCGATGCCGTCGAGCCAGCTCTCGGCCGGCTCGGGGGACGCGGCCCGATCGACCGCGTCGAGCACGCCGAGGCGCTCGCTCGCGCTGCGCTCGAGGCGCCGCTGCCGCACGCTCACGAGCAGCACGTGGCGTGCGATCCCGAACAGCCAGGGGCCGGCCGAGCCGGCCGCCTCGTCGCGGAAGCGGCGCCGTACCAGCCAGGCTTGCGCGAAGGTCTCGGCGGTCAGCTCGTCCGCAGCCTGTGGGTCGCGAGC
>DASXXY010000104.1:0-7265 GCA_036502805.1 Gaiellales bacterium
TACTGGGCGCCGCTCGTGCTGCGCGCGGCGTCGATCGCCACGACCGTCGTGATCGTGCTCGTCCGCGGCGTGCGCATCCGCGTCGAGCGCCGCGTCCTGCCCGTGATCGCGGCCGTGGGCGCGCTCGACATGCTCGCGAACCTCGCCTACGGCGTCTCGACGACGCTCCAGCTGCTCGCGATCACGGCCGTGCTCAGCTCGCTCTTCCCGTTCGTGACCGTCGTGCTCGCCCACGTGCACCTCGGCGAGCGCGTGACGCGCGTGCAGCGCGGCGGCTCGGTGCTGATGATGGTCGGCGTGCTCGTCGTCGCGGCCGGCTGAGTCAGCCCGCGCGCGCCGCGTGCAGCCTGCGCACCGTCGCGATCGTGTCGGCCTCCGCCGGCTGCTTGTCGGGGCGGTAGCGCAGGACGCGCGCGAAGCGCAGGGCGACGCCGCCGGGATAGCGCGGGCTCGTCTGGATGCCGTCGAACGCGATCTCGGCGACGAGCTCGGGGTGCACGAAGACCGTTCCCGCCGTGCGCCGAGACTCGAGCTCGAGGAGCCTCGCCGTCTGCCACGCGAGCAGCTCGTCGGTCAGGCCCTTGAACGTCTTGCCGAGCATCACGAAGCCGCCGGCATCGGCGTCGCGCGCGCCGAGATGGAGGTTGGAGAGCCAGCCCTGGCGGCGCCCGTGGCCCCACTCGGCCGCGAGCACGACGAGGTCGAGCGTGTGCACGGGCTTGACCTTGAGCCAGCCGGCGCCGCGCCGCCCGGCCTCGTAGGGCGCGTCGAGCGCCTTCACGACGACGCCCTCGTGCCCGCGCGCGAGCGCGTCCTCGGAGAACGCCGTCGCCTCCTCGGCGCTGTCGGTGACGATGCGCGGCACCCAGGCGCCGCCGTGCAGGTGCTCGATCGCCGCCATCCGCTCGTGCGCCGGGAGGTCGAGGAGATCGCGGCCGTCGAGCTGCAGGATGTCGAAGAAGAAGGGCGTGAGCGGCACGGCCTCGCGCAGCGCCGCGGCGCCGCCGCGGCTCGCCGCGCGGCTCGCGGTCTCCTGGAACGGCCGTGGGCGCCCATCGGGCCGTAGCGCGATCGCCTCGCCGTCGAGGATGACCGAGTGCAGCGGCAGCGCGCGGACGGCCTCGGCGATCTCGGGCATCCGCTCGCCCACCGGATCGAGCGTGCGCGTGAAGATCGCCACGTCGTCGCCGCTCCGGTGCACCCGGATGCGCACGCCGTCGAGCTTCCACTCGACGGCCGCACGGCCCGTCTCGGCGAGCGCGTCGGCGAGCGTCGGCGCCGTCTTCGCGAGCATCGGCTGGACCGGGCGCCCGACGACGAGATGGAACGCGCCGAGCCCGGCCTCGCCGTCGGCGAGCGCGGCCTCGGCGACCGCCGGGAGATCGCCCGCGAGCATCGCCGCACGCCGCACGGCCGGCGCCGGCACGCCGGCGGCGGCCGCGACGCCGTCCGTGACGATGCCGGCGAGCGCGCCCTGCCGCAGCTCGCCGCCGGCGAGCGCCGCGAGGAAGCGCTGCTCCTCCGCGGTGGCGCGCGCGAACAGCGTCGCGACCGCCTCGCGCCGCGTGGCCGCCGAGCCCGGCCCCGCGAGCGCCTCGATGCGCGCGAACGCGGCGTCGACCTCGCGCAGCCGCAGGCCCGGCGCTGCGGCCGGGGCGGGCAGGTCGCGGAGCGCGGCCCAGCCGACGCCCGTGCGCCGCTGGCGCAGCTCGCCCGAGAGGTAGCTCGTGGCCAGCGCGGCCTCGCCGGGGCCGGCGTCGCGCAGGCACTCGGCGAGCGCGGCCACCTTGGCGAGGCGCGAGCGCGTCGCGGCGACGGCGGCGGACGTTGCGACGAGTTCGGCGAGCAGCACGGGGGGCATTCTCGCAAGCGCCCGCGGGCGCGCCGCCGCGCGGCGAGCGCTCAGGCGGAGCCGGGGCTCGCGCGTTCCACCGGGTCGCCGCGGCTCAGAGCGGCGCTGCGGGAACGCCGAGCGCGCCCTGCAGCTGGATGCCGATGTCGAGCAGCCGCCAGTCGCTCCCGGCCGCGCCGATCAGCGAGACGCCGACCGGCAGCCCGCTGCGGCTGCCGAGCCCGGCCGGCAGCGCGACGACGGGCGAGCCCGTCCAGTCCCAGGTGTGCGTCAGCGAGATCAGGGCGATGTCACTGCCGGCGTGCTCGTAGCCGTCGCCGCGCAGCGGCGCGACGCACGGCACGGTCGGCTCGAGCAGCGCCGCGATGCGGTGCTCGGCGAGCCAGCCCTCGAACGCGGCGGTCGCCTCGCGCCGCCGCCCCTGGGCGGCCGCGTACTGCTCGCCGGAGACGGCGTTCGCCTCCGCTCCCTCCATCCACTCGCGCAGCGACGGCCGATAGCGCTCGCGCTGCGCGTCGAAGCGGCGGTGATAGCCGATCAGCTCGCTGCGCAGGACGGCGAGGAAGTCGTCGCCGATGTCGAGCTCGAGCGGCGGCGCAGGCGGCTCGAGCAGCACCGCCCCGAGCGCCCGGCAGTGCGCGAGCGCGGCCTCCACGCCGGCGGCGACGTCCGGGTCGAGCTGCGCGCCGGAGGCGCGCGGCGAGAGCGCGATGCGGACGCCGTCGAGCTGCCTGGCGCCGCTGCGCGGGTGCGGCAGATCCGCGGGCGGCGGCGCCGCGAGCGCGCTCCCGGGCCGGCCGCGGTCGGGCCCGGCCATGGCCGCGAGCAGCGGGACGCAGTCCTCGAGCGTCCGCGCCATCGGCCCGGCGTGGTCGAGGCTCGTCGCCAGCGGGACGACGCCGCGCAGCGAGACGAGGCCGCGCGTGGGCTTGATCGTCGACGTGCCCGAGAGCGCCGAGGGGATGCGCAGCGAGCCGGCGGTGTCCGTGCCCGTGGCGGCCGGCACCATGCGCGCCGCGAGCGCCGCCGCCGAGCCGCCGCTCGAGCCGCCTGCCGTGCGCTCGAGCGCGTGCGGGTTGCCCACCTGGTCGGTCGTGCCGCCGACGGCGAACTCGTGCGTGTGGAGGTGGCCGAGCAGGATCATCCCCTGGCCGCTCAGCCGCGCCCAGACGTCGCAGTCGTGCTCGGGCACGACGTCCAGGAGGCTGCTCGAGGCCGTCAGGTGCTCGCCCCGCACGCCGTAGAGATCTTTCAGCCCGATCGGGATCCCGGCGAGCAGGGGCAGCTCGGCGCTCCCCGCGCGCGCCTCGTCGAGCTGCGCGGCGCGCGCGACCGCCGCCTGCTCGTAGACGCGCACCCAGGCGTTGACGGAGCCCGGGTCGCCCTCGTGGCTGTGCACGCCGTCGCGCTCGCGGATGCGCGCGAGGCAGGCGTCCGTGAGCTCGGCGGCCGAGAGCCCGCGCGCCGCCAGGAGCCCAGCGGCCTCGACGACGCCGAGGTCGGCGGGATTCACGCGAGCGCTCGCTCGAGCGCGGCGCCGAGCGCGAGCACGAGCGCGTCGGCGCCCGGAGCGCCCACGATCTGGAGGGCCACCGGGAGGCCGCCCTCCGTCGTGCCGATCGGGAGCGAGAGCGCGGGCTGGCCGGTGACGTTGAACGGGACCGTGTAGGAGTGCCACTCGTAGTACTCGCGCCAGAGCTCGCGGCGGGGCGCGGCGAGCTGGAACTCGTCCAGCGGCACGGCCGGGCGCGTGAGCACGGGGCAGACGACGAGCTCGTAGGGCGCGAGCGCCTCGAGCACGGCGGCGGCACCGCGCCGTGCGGCCGCCACGGCCTGGACGTACTCGCCGACGCCGATGCGCTCGCCGTCGGTCACGGCCGAGCGCGTCGTCGGCTCGAGCAGCGCGTAGCGCTCGGGCGAGAGCATCTCCCGCAGCGCGGCGGTCTGGCCGAGCACGATCGTGTGGAACGGCTCCATGAGGGCCGCGAGCGGCGCCTCGGCCGGCTCGACGCCGTGGCCCATGTGCGCGAGCACCTCGAGCGCCGCGTCGAAGAGCGCGCCCACCTCGTCGTCGAGCACGCCCGTGGGCGGATCGCGCAGGACGCCGATCGCGAGCGCCGCGGGATCCTCGGCGCAGGCCGCCGAGAACGCGCCGTCGTGCGGCGGCGGGGCGAAGATGTCGCCCGGCTCCGGTCCGGCCATGACCTCGAGCATCAGCGCGCAGTCGGCCACGCTGCGCGCCATGGGGCCGTTCGTCGCGAAGCCCTCCCAGCCGCCGTAGCTCGCGGGCGCGCTGCTCACGAGGCCGCGCGTCGGCTTGTGCCCGACGACGCCGCAGCAGGCCGCGGGGATGCGGATCGAGCCGCCGCCGTCGGAGCCCTGCGCGAGCGTGCCGATGCCGGCCGCGAGCGCCGCCGCGGCCCCGCCGCTCGAGCCGCCGGGCGTGCGCGAGGTGTCGTGCGGGTTGCGCGTCGTGCCGAAGAGGAGGTTCTCCGTCGTCGGGCGCAGGCCCATCTCGGGCGTGTTCGTCTTGCCGATCAGCACCGCGCCGGCGCGTCGCAGGCGCCCGATGCAGGCCGCATCCGTCGTCGGGACGCGGCGCTCGCCGTCGGCGCCTGAGAACGCGCGCGAGCCGTAGGTCGTCGGGTACGGCGCCGCGTCGTTGAGATCCTTGGCCGTGAACGGGACGCCGTGCAGCGGCCCGCGCCAGACGTGGGGCAGGCCGTCGCGCTCGCGCGCCTCCGCGAGCGCGCGCTCACCGTCCCAGGCCACGACGGCGCCGATGCGGGGGTTCTCGGCCTCCAGCCGCTCGAGCGCGACGCGGCAGGCCTCCTCGGCGGAGAGGTCGCCGTTCACGCGCGCACGCCGCGCGCCGCGAGCAGCTCCGTCACGCGCGCGTGCGGCAGGCCGGGCGAGCGGCGGCCGTCGGCGCCGAGCATCTCCTCGGCGGCGCAGAGCGCGTTCAGGACGGCCTCCTCGGTCGCGTGCACGACGGCCGCGAAGAGCGCGTCCATGCGCGTCCAGGGGATGAAGCGCAGCGTGCCGTACTCGCCCCCCGCGTCGTTCAGGCCGAGCGCGAGCTGGCCGTGGTTCGCGGTCGAGAACGCGAGGAAGATGTCGCCCGAGAAGTGCGACCCGGTCGTGCCCGTGCGCGCGAGCCCGAGCGGCACGCGCCGGGCGAGCGCCTTGCACTGGCCCGGCAGCAGCGGGGCGTCCGTCGCGACGACCACGATCACGGAGCCCGCCCCGGGTGGCGCGAGCCAGGCGGGATCGGCCATCGGATCGTCGTCGAGCAGCTCGCGGCCGACCGGCACGCCGGCGATCACGAGCTCCTCGCGCGCGCCGAAGTTGGCCTGGGCGAAGACGCCCACCGTGTGCTCGTCGGGGCCATGCGCCACGCGCCGCGACGCGGTGCCCGAGCCGCCCTTGAAGTGGTAGCAGTTCATGCCGGTGCCGCCGCCGACGGAACCCTCCTCGAGCGGCCCGCCGCGCGCGCCGTCGAGCGCGGCCAGGGCGACCTCGCGCGTGACGTGGCGCCCGTTGATGTCGTTGAGGTAGCCGTCCCAGGTCTCGGCCGCGACCGGCAGCGCCCACACGCTCGTGAGCTCGGGATGGCGCTCGGTCGTCCAGGCGATCGTCGCCTCCTGTGCGATCCCGACCGCGTGGGTGTTCGTGATCGTCACGGGCAGGCTGAGCGCACCCGCCTCCTCGATCCAGACGGTCCCCGTCATCTCGCCGTTGCCGTTGAGCGAGTAGAAGCCGGCGGCGCAGGGCGTGCCCGGGTCGGCGCGGCCGCGCGGGTGGATCGCCGTCACGCCGGTGCGCACCGGTCCCCGGCCGACGACGAGCGGGCCGTCGCCGTCGATCAGCGTCGCGTACCCGACCTCCACGCCGGGCACGTCCGTGATCGCGTTGAGCGCGCCGGGCGTGCCGTCGAACGGGATGCCGAGCGCGCGGGCGCGGGGCCGGCCGGCGGGTGTGCGGAGGTGGACGTCGTGCGCCATGGCCGCAGGACCGTACACTCACGCGGGTGTCCCAGGCAGCGAATCGGAGGTAGGCGTGTCGTTTCGCGACGACTCCCAGCTCGATCCCTCGCAGGTCAGCGATCAGCGCGGTCGCGGTGGCCTCTCGCGGGGCGGCCTCGCAGTGGGCGGCGGAGGGCTCGGGATCGGCGGCATCGTGGTCCTGCTGCTGCTCCAGTTCCTCGGCGGCGGCGGCGGCCTCGGCCAGCTCTCCGACCTGCAGGACCAGACGTCCGCGACGTCGGCGGCCGACAGCGATCTCTCGACCTGCCGTACGGGCGCCGACGCGAACGCGCGCCAGGACTGCCGCATCCTCGGCTTCGTCAACTCCGTGCAGGCCTACTGGAAGGGCGAGTTCGCGAGCCAGGGCCGCACCTACACGCCCGCGACCACGTACTTCGAGTCGGGCTCCTGGTCGACGGGCTGCGGCCCCGCGAGCACCGACGTCGGGCCGTTCTACTGCCCGGTCGACAAGCACGTCTACATCGACCTCGCCTTCCTCGACGAGCTGCGCGACAAGTTCGGCGCGACCGGCGGGCCGCTCGCGCAGGGCTACGTGATCGCGCACGAGTACGGCCATCACATCCAGGACCTGCTCGGCACGCTGAAGTCGGGCTCGTCCAGCCAGGGCGCGACCGGCGGCTCCGTGCGCACCGAGCTGCAGGCCGACTGCTTCGCCGGCGTGTGGGCCTCGCACGCCACCCAGGGCGGCCTGCTCAACCCGATCACGAAGGCCGAGATCGACGACGCGCTGAACGCGGCCGCGGCCGTCGGCGACGATCGCATCCAGTCGGAGACGCAGGGCTCGATCGACAAGGAGACGTGGACGCACGGCTCCTCGGCGCAGCGCCAGAAGTGGTTCACGACCGGCTACCGCACGGGCGACATGAAGCAGTGCGACACGTTCGGCGGCTCCATCTGATGCTGAGCGGCCGGCGCATCCTCGTCACGGGTGCGTCCTCCGGCATCGGCCGCGCGATCGCGCTGCGCTGTCTCGCCGCGGGCGCGAGCGTGCTCGCGACCGGGCGCCGCGCCGCGGCGCTCGCCGAGCTCGCGGGCGCCGAGGCCTACGCCTGCGATCTGCGCGAGCCCGGCGCGGCCGAGGCCTGCGTCGCCCGCGCCGTCGAGCGCCTCGGCGGCCTCGACGGGGCGGTGCACGCGGCGGGCACGGTGCTGCGCACGCAGGACCCGCGCAGCACGAGCGACGACGAGATCGACGAGGTGCTGCTGACGAACCTGGTCGTGCCGCAGCGCGTCGCGCGCGCGGCGCTCGGCGCGCTCGGCGAGGGCGGCTCGCTCGTGCTGATCTCGAGCCAGCTCTCGCGCATCGGCGCGCCGGGCTACGCGAGCTACTGCGCCGCGAAGGGCGGCGTGGAGTCGCTCGTGCGCTC
>DASXXY010000105.1:0-5064 GCA_036502805.1 Gaiellales bacterium
TCGGGCTGCCTCTACGCCGGCCTGATGCTGACGGCCGACGGCCCGCGCGTGCTCGAGTACAACGTGCGCTTCGGCGATCCCGAGACGCAGGCCCTCGTCGCCCGCTGCGACGGCGACCTCGCCGCTGCGCTGCTCGCGATCGCGCTCGGCGCGCCCGACGACGTCGCGCTCGGCGTGCGCGCCGACGCGGCGGTCACGTTCGTGCTGGCGGCGCCGGGCTATCCCGAGGCCACGCGCACGGGGCAGGCGATCACCGGCATCGAGGCTGCCGAGGCGCTCGCCGGCGTGAGCGTGCAGCACGCGGGCACGGCCATGCGCGACGGCCGGCTCGTCGTCGCCGGCGGTCGCGTGCTCGGCGTCACGGCGACGGCGGCGACGCTCGCGCTCGCCCGCGAGCGGGCGCTCGCGGGCGCCGCCCTGATCGAATTCGACGGTAAGCAGGTGCGCAGCGACATCGCGCTGCGCGCAGCCCAGGAGGCAGGACGTGTCTGAAGTGGAGAACGGCATCGAGACGCAGACCGAGACGGCGACGCCGACGGCGGCCGAGATGGAGCGGCTCGTGCCCGGGATGGAGTCGACCGGCCCGCTGGTCGGCATCCTCATGGGCTCGGAGTCCGACCGCCCGGTCATGGAGAAGGCGTGCAAGGAGCTCGACGAGCGCGCGCTCTCGTACGAGATCAGCGTGATCTCGGCGCACCGCAACCCGAAGGAGGTCGCGGCCTACGCCGAGAGCGCCGCCCCGCGCGGCATCCGCGTGCTGATCTGCGGCGCCGGCATGGCGGCCGCGCTGCCGGGCGTCGTCGCCGCCTACACCGAGCTGCCGGTGATCGGCGTGCCGATCGCCTCCGGCGGCCTCGGCGGCATGGACGCGCTGCTCGCGATCGCGCAGATGCCTCCGGGCGTCCCCGTCGGCTGCATGGCGGTCGGCGGCGCGCGCAACGCGGCGATCTTCGCGTCGCGCATCCTCGCGCAGGGCGGCACGCCGATCGCCGACGGCGAGTGAGCGCGTTCGGGACGCCCGAGGAGGCGGCCCGCGCGATCGCGCTCGCGGGCGAGCGCGCCGCGCAGTTCCGCCGCGACGTCGGCGACCTGCCGGCGGCGAGCATGCTCAGCGCGGAGGATCGCGAGGCTTACCGCGTCCCCGTGCCGCGCACGGGCGAGGGCCTCGAGGCCACGATCGAGCACGTCGCGAGCGCCGTCCTGCCGCGCTCGCACTCGCACTCGCATCCGCGCTCGTTCCCCTTCATCGACGGCTCGGGCCTCGAGGCGGGAATCGCGGCCGCCGTGCTCGCGGCCGCGCTCGACGCCAACCTCGGCGGCGGGGCGGGGCTCGCGTCCGAGATCGAGGACGTCACGTGGCGCTGGCTCGCCGAGCTGATCGGCTACCCGGCCGGCGGCGGCCACTTCACGAGCGGCGGCACGATCGCCAACCTGACCGGGCTCGCCTGCGCGCGGGCGCGGGCGCTTCCGAACGCCCGCGAGCACGGCGTGGCACCGGGCTCGGCCGGCGTCTACGCCTCCGAGCACGTGCACAACTCGATCGCGCGCGCCTGCGACGTGCTCGGCCTCGGCCGGCGTGCGCTACGGGCGATCCGCTGCGACGACTCGTTCCGCATCCGCCCCGACGAGCTCGCGCGGGCGATCGAGACCGATCTCGCGGCGGGCGTCACGCCGGTTGCGGTCGTCGGCGTTGCTGGCACCACGAGCACGGGCGCCGTCGACCCGCTCGCCGCGCTCGCCGACATCTGCGCCGAGCACGGCGTGTGGCTGCACGTCGACGGCGCGTACGGCGCGCCCGCCGCGGCGGCGCCCTCGAGCGCGCACCGCTTCGCCGGCCTCGAGCGCGTGGACTCGCTCGCGATCGACCCGCACAAGTGGCTCTACCTGCCGAAGGCGGTGGGCTGCGTCCTGCTGCGCGACCCGGCCGCGCTCGGCGCGGCCTTCGGCGGCGAGGCCGCGTATCTCGAGAACGTCGGCGACGGGCCGTTCGCGGGTCCCACGTGGCCGGTCTGGGAGGGCATCGAGGTCACGCATCCGTTCCGCGGGCTCGGACCCTGGATGGCGCTCCGGGCCTACGGCGCCGACGCGCTCGTCGCGGCGATCGAGAACGACCTGCGGCTCGCGCGGCTGCTCGCCGATGCCGTGCGCGAGGCGCCGGACCTCGAGCTGCTGGACGAGCCGCAGCTGTCGGTCGTCGTCTACCGCCACCGCCCTCCGGGCATGCACGACCCGGCCGAGCTGGACGCCCACAACCGCGCGCTGCTCGACGCGCTGCAGCGCGACGGCCGCGTGCTCACGTCCGGCACGACGATCCGCGGCGCGTTCGCGCTGCGGCCCTGCCTGACGCATCATCGCTCGACCGACGCGGACGTGCTCGCGCTCGCGGAGGTCGCCCGGGAGCTCGGCGCCGGGCTTGCTTCTAGAGTGCTGAGGTGATCGCCCGCTACTCGCTCCCACGGCTTGCGGCCATCTGGAGCGACGAGGGCCGTCTCCAGTGCTGGCTCGAGGTCGAGATCGCGGCCATGGCCGCCTGGCAGCAGCTCGGCGTCGTGCCGGAGAGCGCCGTCGCCGCCGTGCGCGAGCACGCGCGCGCCGACGCGGCGCTCGTCGTGCGCGCGAAGGAGATCGAGCAGCGCACCCACCACGACGTGATCGCGTTCACCGAGGCGATCGCCGAGCAGGTCGGCGAGGAGTCGCGCTGGTTCCACTACGGCCTGACATCCTCGGACGTCGTCGACACCGGCCTCGCGCTGCAGCTGCGCGCAGCGGGCGACGAGCTGATCGCAGGTCTCGACCGCGCCCTCGACGCCGTCCTGGAACGCGCCATCGAGCATCGCGGCACGCCCTGCATGGGCCGCACCCACGGCGTGCACGCCGAGCCGACGACGTTCGGGCTCAAGCTGCTCGGCTGGTGGTACGACCTGGCGCGCAGCCGCGAGCGCGTCGAGCGCGCGTTCGAGGGCGTCGCCGTCGGCAAGCTCTCGGGCGCGGTCGGCGCCTACGGCAACGTGGATCCGCGCATCGAGGAGACGGCGCTCGAGACGCTGCGCCTGCAGCGCGAGGACGTCGCCACCCAGGTCGTGGGCCGCGACCGGCACGCCGAGCTGCTCGCCGCGCTCGCGATCCTCGGCAGCTCGCTCGACCGCTTCGCGACCGAGATCAGGCACCTCCAGCGCAGCGAGGTGCGCGAGGCCGCCGAGCCGTTCGCGCGCGGTCAGAAGGGCTCGTCGGCGATGCCCCACAAGCGCAACCCGATCACGTGCGAGCGCATCAGCGGCCTCGCTCGGGTGCTGCGCGGCAACGCCCTCGTCGGCCTCGAGAACGTGCCGCTCTGGCACGAGCGCGACATCTCGCACTCGTCGGCGGAGCGCGTCGTGCTGAGCGACTCGACGACGCTCGCGCACTACCTCCTCGACCGCTTCGCGTGGGTCGTCGAGGGGCTCGAGGTCTACCCCGAGCGCATGCGCCGCAACATCGACGCGGCGCACGGCCTGACGTTCTCGGGGAGCGTCCTGCTCGCGCTCGTGGAGGCCGGCCTGACGCGCGAGGCCGCCTACGCGATCGTGCAGCGCAACGCCCTGCGGGCCTTCGACGAGGAGCTGCCGCTGCGGCAGCTGCTCGAGGCCGACCCCGAGGCCGCGGCGCTGCTCGCTGCAGCTACGCTCGATCGCATCTTCGATCTCGACGCCGCCCTGCGCAACGCGGGCGTCGCATTCGACCGGCTGGAGGCCGCCAATGTCTAGCTCGCCTGCGCTCGAACACCTCGCCTCGGGCAAGGTCCGGGAGATCTACGACGCGGGCGACGACCGCCTGTTGCTCGTCGCCAGCGACCGCATCTCGGCGTTCGACGTGATCCTGCCGACGCCGATCCCCGACAAGGGCCGCGTGCTCACGGCGCTCTCGCTGCACTGGTTCGCGCTCACGGGCGACATCGTGCGCAACCACGTCATCTCGGCACGGCTCGAGGACTTCCCCGAGGGCGCGCGCGACCCCGACCTGGCCGGCCGCTCGCTGCTCGTCGAGCGGCTCGAGATGCTGCCGCTCGAGTGCGTCGTGCGCGGCTACCTCGTCGGCTCGGGCTGGAAGGACTACCAGCGCACCGGCGCGGTCTGCGGGATCCCGCTGCCGGCCGGTCTGCGCGAGGCCGACCGGCTGCCGCAGACGCTCTTCACGCCGTCGACCAAGGCGACCGAGGGCCACGACGAGAACATCACGGCCGAGCAGGGCATCGAGCTCGTCGGCGAGCAGCGCTACCGCGAGGTCGAGCGCGCCTCGATCGCGCTCTACGAGCGCGCCTCCGAGGCCGCGCTCGAGCGCGGCCTGATCCTCGCCGACACGAAGTTCGAGTTCGGCCTCGACGCCCGGGGCGAGCTCGTCGTCGGCGACGAGGTGCTGACGCCCGACTCGTCGCGCTTCTGGCCCGCCGAGAGCTATGCGCCGGGCTCCTCGCCGCCGTCCTTCGACAAGCAGTACGTGCGCAACTGGCTCGAGACGCAGTCGTGGGACAAGACGCCGCCCGGCCCCGAGCTGCCCGACGAGGTGCGCGACGGCACGGCCGCGCGCTACCGCGAGGCCTACGAGCGCCTCGCCGGGCGCCCGTTCGCGAGCTACCTGGACGCGATGGGGGTGCGCACGTGAAGGTGACCGTCCTCGTGCGGCCCAAGGACGGCATCCTCGACCCGCAGGGGGAGGCCATCCGCCAGGCGCTGAACTCGCTCGGCTATCCCGCGAGCTCGGTGCGCGCCGGCCGCGTGTTCGACGTCGAGCTCGACGTCGCGGATGCCGGCGAGGCCGAGCGCGTCGGCCGCGAGGCCGCCGACCGCGTGCTCGCGAACGGCCTCATCGAGGGCTACGAGGTCGTCGTCGAGAACCACGGGGACGTCGCCGGGTGATGCCGCGCATCGGCGTCGTCGCCTTCCCGGGCACGTGCGACGGCCGCGACGCGCTGCGCGCGGTCGAGCTCGCCGGCGGCGAGGCCGTGCCGCTCTGGCACGCCGACTCCGACCTCGGCGGCTGCACCGGTGTGATCGTGCCCGGCGGCTTCTCGTACGGCGACTACCTGCG
>DASXXY010000106.1:0-4978 GCA_036502805.1 Gaiellales bacterium
GACAGGAGGCGATCGGCTCGATGGGCGTCGACACGCCGCTGGCCGCGCTCTCCGAGCGCCCGCAGCTGCTGTCGGCCTACTTCAAGCAGCACTTCGCCCAGGTCACGAACCCCGCGATCGACCCCCAGCGCGAGACGCTCGTGATGAGCCTGCGCACGTCGGTCGGCTCGCAGGGGAACCTGCTCGACGAGTCGCCCGAGCACGCCCGCCGCGTCGCGATGACGCAGCCCGTGCTGCTGCCCGGCGACCTCGAGAAGCTGCGCGCGCTGCCGCCGGACCGCTTCCGCATCGGCACGCTCGCCTGCCACTTCGACGCGAGCGCCGGCGCCGAGGGCCTCGAGCGCGCGCTCGACCAGCTGTGCAAGCAGGCCTCGCGGCTCGTGCGCACCCAGCACACGATCCTCGTGCTCTCGGACCGCGGCTCCGACGAGACGCGCTGCCCGATCCCGATCCTGCTCGCGACCGCGGCGGTGCACAGCCACCTCGTGCGCGAGGGCTCGCGCACGAAGTGCGGGCTGATCATCGAGTCGGCCGAGCCGCGCGAGGTCATGCACTTCGCGCTCCTGATCGGCTACGGCGCCGCCGCGATCTCCCCGTACCTCGCGTTCGACTCGATCGCGGCGCTGCAGGCCGCGGGCGACCTCGGCGAGCTCAGCGTGGCCGAGGCGCAGGAGCGCTACGTCAAGGCGATCGGCAAGGGCCTGCTCAAGGTGCTCTCGAAGATGGGCATCTCGACGATCCAGAGCTACCGCGGCGCCCAGATCTTCGAGGCGATCGGCCTCGGCCCCTCGATCGTCGCGCGCTACTTCACCGGCACGCGCTCGCGCGTCGGCGGCATCGGCCTCGACCGGATCGCGCAAGACGCGGCCGCGCGCCAGCGCGCGGCGCACGCGGGCTCCGGGCTCGACGCGGGCGGGCTCTACCAGTACCGCGTCGAGGGCGAGCACCACGTCTGGAACCCGGAGGCGATCTCGCGGCTCCAGCGGGCCGTGCGCGACGAGAGCTACGAGAGCTACCAGGCGTTCTCCGAGTCGGTCGACGCCGTCTCGGCGCAGGCCACCACGCTGCGCAGCCTGCTCGAGCTCGTGCCGGCCGGGCCGCCGATCGACCTGGCCGAGGTCGAGCCCTCGCGCGAGATCGTCAAGCGCTTCGCCTCGGGCGCGATGTCGCTCGGCTCGATCTCGAACGAGGCGCACGAGACGCTCGCGATCGCGATGAACCGGCTCGGCGCGCGCTCGAACACGGGCGAGGGCGGCGAGGATCCCGCGCGCTCGATCCGCGAGCCGAACGGCGACCTGCGGCGCTCGGCGATCAAGCAGATCGCGTCGGCCCGCTTCGGCGTCACGACGGGGTACCTGACCGACGCGGACCAGCTGCAGATCAAGGTCTCGCAGGGCGCGAAGCCCGGCGAGGGCGGCCAGCTGCCCGGCGGCAAGGTCAACGACCTGATCGCGCGGCTGCGGCACTCGACGCCCGGCGTCGGCCTGATCTCGCCGCCGCCGCACCACGACATCTACTCGATCGAGGATCTCGCGCAGCTGATCTACGACCTGCGCACCGTCAACCCGCAGGCCGAGATCAGCGTCAAGCTGGTCTCCGAGGCGGGTGTCGGCACGGTCGCCGCGGGCGTCGCCAAGGCGAAGTCCGACCACATCGTGATCGCCGGCCACGACGGCGGCACCGGCGCCTCCCCCGCCTCGTCGCTCAAGCACGCCGGCCTGCCGTGGGAGCTCGGGATCGCCGAGACGCAGCAGGTGCTGGTCGCGAACGACCTGCGCGGGCGCGTGCGCCTGCAGGTCGACGGGGCGCTGCGCACCGGTCGCGACGTGCTGGTGGCGGCCCTGCTCGGCGCCGAGGAGTACGCGTTCTCCACCGCCCCGCTGATCGCGGCGGGCTGCATCATGATGCGCGTCTGCCACCTCAACACGTGCCCCGTCGGGATCGCGACACAGGATCCCGAGCTGCGGCGACGCTTCACGGGCACGCCCGAGCAGATCGTCACGTACTTCCTGTACGTCGCCGAGGAGCTGCGCGAGCTGCTCGCCTCGCTCGGCCTGCGCACGCTCGACGAGGCGATCGGCCGCACCGACCTGCTGCGCCAGCGCGGCGGCGAGCCGCTCGACCTCTCCTCGCTGCTCGCGGCGGCGACCGGCCCCGACGGCGCGCTCACGCGCGGCCTCGAGACCGGCCGCCACGAGGTCGACGCGCGGGTCGACCGGATGCTGCTCGACTCGGCCGCACCGGCGATCGAGCGCGGCGAGCCCGTCGAGCTGGTGGCGGCGATCGCGAACACCGACCGCGCGATCGGCACGTTCCTCTCGGGCGAGATCGCCCGGCGCAGCGGGCGCGAGGGCCTCGAGCCCGGCACGATCAGCGTGCGCCTGCGCGGCACCGCGGGCCAGAGCTTCGGCGCGTTCGCGATCCGCGGGCTCGCGCTCGAGCTCGAGGGCCAGACGAACGACTACGTCGGCAAGGGCCTGTCCGGCGCGACGCTGAGCGTGCGGCCGTACGGCAACGCGGCGTACGACCCGGCGACGAGCGTGATCATCGGCAACACGGCCCTGTACGGCGCCACCTCCGGCGAGGCGTTCTTCGCCGGCCGCGCGGGCGAGCGCTTCTCGGTGCGCAACTCCGGCGCGAACGCGGTCGTCGAGGGCGTCGGCGACCACGGCTGCGAGTACATGACCGGCGGCGCCGTCGTCGTGCTCGGGCCGATCGGGCGCAACTTCGCCGCCGGCATGTCGGGCGGCGTCGCGTACCTGTGGGACCGGGACGGCATGGCCTCGCGCCGCGTCAACACGGACCTCGTCGCGCTCGAGCCGGTCGTGGACGACACGCAGCTGCGCGAGCTCGTCGAGCGCCACCACGCGCTCACGGGCTCGACCGTCGCCGCCGGCCTGCTCGACGGCTGGAAGGACGCCCTCGGCTCGTTCGTGCTCGTGATGCCGAACGACATGCGCCGGATCCTGGCCGAGCGCGACCCCGACCTCGCCCTGCAGGAGGCGACGCGATGACCGATCCCCGCGGCTTCCTGCAGATCCAGCGGCGGCTCGGCCCCTACCGGCCGGTCGCCGAGCGGATCCGCGACTACGACGAGCAGCACCTGCACGCGCCCGAGGGGCTCGTGCGGGAGCAGGCGCAGCGCTGCATGGACTGCGGCGTCCCGTTCTGCCACAACGGCTGCCCGCTCTCGAACCTGATCCCGGAGTGGAACGACCTCGTGCACCGCGGCGAGTGGCTCGAGGCGAGCGCGCGCCTGCACCGCACGAACAACTTCCCCGAGTTCACCGGCAAGCTCTGCCCGGCCCCCTGCGAGGAGGCCTGCGTCCTCACGATCAACGACGACGCCGTGGCGATCAAGGAGATCGAGCTCGCGATCGCCGAGCGCGCGCTCGCCGAGGGCTGGGTCGTGCCCGAGCCGCCGTCGGAGTCGACGGGCAGGAGCATCGGCATCGTCGGCTCCGGGCCGGCGGGCCTCGCCTGCGCCCAGCAGCTCGCGCGCGCCGGGCACGCCGTCACCGTGTACGAGCGCGACGACCGGGCCGGCGGCCTGCTGCGCTTCGGCATCCCCGACTACAAGCTCGAGAAGCGCTCGGTCGACCTGCGCATCGAGCAGCTCGAGGCCGAGGGCGTCTCGTTCGTCTACTCGGTCGAGGTCGGCGTCGACCTGTCCGCCGACGAGCTGCGCGCGCGCCACGACGCGGTCGTGCTCGCGACCGGCGCCCAGCGCCAGCGCGACATCACGCTGCCGGGCCGCGAGCTCGACGGCATCCACCTCGCCATGCCGTACCTGATCGCCCAGAACCGGCGGGTGGCGGGGCTCGAGGCAGACCCGGCCGCGCCGAGCGCCGCCGGCAAGCGCGTCGCGATCCTGGGCGCCGGCGACACCTCGGCCGACTGCCTCGGCAACGTGATCCGCGAGGGCGCGGCCTCGGTCATCGAGATCGCCCACGGCCCGCTGCCGCCCGGCCGGCGCGAGCCGCTGAAGACGTGGCCCGAGTGGCCCGCGCTGATCCGCAACTACCCGGTGCACGAGGAGGGCGGCTCGCGCGAGTGGCAGATCGAGACGGTCGGCTTCGAGGGCGCCGACGGCCGCCTCGCGGGCCTGCGCGCGCGCCGCGTCGACTACCCGGAGTACGCCGAGACGCGCTCGCGCCGCAGCGTGCCGGTCGAGGACCTGCTGCTCGACGTCGACCTGGTGCTGCTCGCGATCGGCTTCGTCGGCATCCAGCCCGGGGACGGCCTCGCGGAGGCGCTCGGGATCGGCGTCAGCACCCGCGGCACGATCGAGACGGACGGCGCGCAGGCGACCTCGGCCGACGGCGTGTTCGCCTGCGGCGACTGCGTGCGCGGCGCCGACCTGATCGTGACCGCGATCGCCGAGGGCCGGCGCGCGGCGGCGGCGGTCGAGCGCTCGCTCATGCGCGCCCCCGCCCCCACCGCCTGAGCTCAGCCGGCGACGCGCGCCGGGGGGCGGATCGTCAGCGCCGCGCAGACGGGCGTGGACGAGACCGCCCGCGCCGTCGCGTACATGCAGAACCGGACCGGACCGCGCACCGTGCGCGGCACGTGCCAGGCGATGCTGCGCGCCCTGCCGTCGGCGGCGAACGAGAGCGTGCTGCGCCGGAAGACGAGCGTTGCCCGGTCGAGCACGCGCACGTGCGCGACGACGCGCGCGCCCCGCAGCGCCGCCCAGAAGCGCAGCTGCGCGACGCCGCCCGCGATCGCCGTGACCGGGTGGATGTGCAGCGCCGGGCGCACGACGGCGCGCGCCGCGGTCGCGACCTTCACGGCGGTCGGCGTCGCCGGGCGCGGCGTGGTCGTCACGGGCACGGCCACCGGTACGGTCGCGGGCGGAGTGACGACCGGCGGCGTGACCGGCGGCGTCGCGTCCGCCTGCATCGCACTCGGGCGGGCCGCCGGGCTCCGAGTATGGGCCACCGCCCGCACGGAGGAGAAGCAACAGATCGCGATGCGG
>DASXXY010000107.1:0-16013 GCA_036502805.1 Gaiellales bacterium
GTTAGGGTGTTGCAATCCGGGCCTCCGAGCGCTCGTGAGCCTTAGCAACCCACAGGCTCTCGGATGGCCCGGACGTCTACCTACCTGTTCGCAACCTCTCTAGGCACGACAGCTAGCGCCGAGACGGCCGCGGCACCCGGCGCGGGCCGGATAGCGTCCCCGTGCGTGTGGCGCCGACGTGGGAGCAGCGACCGCTCGATCACGAGGGTCGACGAGTACGACGGTCGTTCCGCCGTCAGCATCTTCGCCACGCAGCTCGACGCGCGCACCTCGCCGCGGCAGGCGAGGACGATCGTCGACGGGTGGTGTGCGTTCTTCGCGGCGGGCCCGACGCCGATCACCGAGCTCCGCTTCACGAGCCGCACTCCCAGCCGCCTGTTCACGAGCCTCGCTGCGCAGACGCAGCTGCGGACGCTGCACGTGAAGTGGGGCGACTACGGTGATCTGAGCCCGCTCGCGGGGATGCGCGAGCTCGCCGAGCTCCGGCTCGGCGGCGCGACGCGCGTGCGCTCCCTGTCGCCGCTCGCGGAGCTGCCGGGCCTGCTGAACCTGTCGCTGGTGTCGCTGCGCGACGTCCACGACCTCTCGCCGCTCGGCGCGCTGACGGCGCTGCGTGCGCTCTGGGTCGGCGGAGACGGGTTCAGCCCGCGCGTCGCGCACGTCGACTCGATCGCGTTCCTCCGCCGGCTGCCCCAGCTCGAGCAGCTGGTGCTCGACACGATCATCGTCGACGACAAGGACTACTCCCCGCTGCTCGGCCTCCCCGGGCTCTCGAGCGCATGGGTCGAGCCCGTGCGCGGCATGCGACCGTCGCATGCGGAGCTCTGCGCCGCGATCCCCGCGCTGCGACCGCCGCGGACGTAGGCACGGCCGACGCCGAGCGGCCCGCAACCGGGCCGCTCGTGCGCTGGTAGGCTGCCTGCGGGCAGCGTCCGCTGTCCATCACCCCGAACCGGCGAGCCCACCTCGCCTCCGACGGTGGTGCCGGCAGACGCCGGCTCCGTCGGAGCTGCCCGCCGGAGCCCTGCCACAACCACCATCGGAGGACCCACCGTGCCCGCGATCTCCATGCGCGAGCTGCTGGAGGCGGGTGTCCATTTCGGACACCAGACCCGTCGCTGGAACCCCAAGATGCGCCGCTTCATCTTCGGTGAGCGCGCCGGCATCTACATCATCGACCTGCAGCAGACGATCGTGCTGGTCGAGGAGGCGCACTCGTTCGTGCGCAACCTCGCCGAGCGCGGCGGCAGCGTGCTCTTCGTGGGCACCAAGAAGCAGGCCCGCGAGGCCGTGCAGCTGCAGTCCGAGCGCGTCGACATGCCGTACGTCAACCACCGCTGGCTCGGTGGGCTGCTGACGAACTACCGCACCATGCAGGGTCGCATCGACCACCTGCACGAGCTGCGGCGCCAGCGCGACGACGGCCAGCTCGACCTGCTCCCGAGCAAGGAGCGCATCATGCTCCTGCGCAAGCTCGAGAAGCTCGAGACGAACCTCGGCGGCGTGGCGCAGATGCGCAAGCTGCCGGACGCCGTCATGGTCATCGACCTCGGCCGCGAGGCGCTCGCCGTGCGCGAGGCGCGCCGCTGCGGCATCCCCGTGATCGGCCTGGTCGACACGAACTGCGATCCGGACGAGGCCGACTACGTGATCCCGGGCAACGACGACGCGATCAAGTCGTGCCAGGCGATCGTCTCGACGCTCGCCGACGCCGTCGCCGAGGGCCGCAGCCTGTGGCGCAAGGCCGAGGACGAGGCCGCCGCAGCCGCGGCAGCCGCAGCGGCCGCCGCCGAGGCAGCCGCGGCCGCCGAGGCCGAGGCGGCCGCCGCCCTGGCCGCGGCCGCCGCCGGCGAGGCGCCGCCCGCGCCCGCCGCGGAGCCCGCATCGTGAGCGACTACGCGGCATCCGCCGCCGAGGTCAAGGAGCTGCGGCAGTCCACGGGCGCCGGCATCATGGAGTGCAAGAACGCGCTGCGCGAGGCGAGCGGCGACCAGGAGGCCGCCGTCAAGCTGCTGCGCGAGCGCGGCATCGCCAAGACGGGCAAGCGCGCCGACCGCACGACCACGGAGGGCCGGATCGAGGCCTACGTGCACGGCGGCCGCATCGGCGTGCTCGTCGAGATCGGCTGCGAGACCGACTTCGTGGCCGGGACCGACGAGTTCAAGGCGTTCGCGCACGAGGTCGCGCTGCAGATCTCGGCGAGCGCCGACGCGCGCTGGATCAGCCGCGAGGACGTGCCCGCCGACGCGATCGAGGGCGAGCTCGAGATCTACCGCGTGCAGGCCGCCGACAAGCCCGAGAACGTGCGCGACAAGATCGCCCAGGGCAAGCTCGACAAGTGGTTCTCGTCGGTCTGCCTGCTCGAGCAGCACTACGTGCGCGACGGCGACAAGACGGTCGACGACCTGCGCACCGAGATCGCCGCGAAGACGGGCGAGAACGTGCAGATCAAGCGCTTCACGCGCTACGAGCGCGGCGCCTGAGGGCCGGCGGCTTGCGCACGGCACTCCGATCGCGTTCGATACGCCCGAGGTGAGCGAACCCGGTCCTCCAGGCGACGTGCGCGGGCCGTTCCGGCGCGTCCTGATCAAGCTCTCGGGCGAGGCGCTGCTCGGCGACCGCCCGTACGGGCAGGATCCCGACACCGTCGAGCGGATCGCAGCGGAGCTCGCAGCGGTGCGCGCGAGCGGCGTGCAGGTCGCGGTGGTCGTCGGCGCCGGCAACATCTGGCGCGGGCTGCAGGAGAGCGCCCACGGCATGGACCGGGCGACGGCCGACTACTGCGGCATGCTCGCGACGGTGCTCAACGCGGTCGCGCTGCAGGACGCCCTCGAGCGCGTGGGCACGCCGACGCGCGTGCTCTCGGCGCTCGCCGTCGACGAGGTCGCCGAGCCGTACATCCGCCGCCGCGCCATGCGCCACCTCGAGAAGAACCGCATCGTCGTCTTCGCGGCCGGCACGGGCAACCCGTTCTTCACGACCGACACGGGCGCCGCGCTGCGCGCCTGCGAGATCGGCGCGCAGGCGCTGATGATGGCCAAGAACGGCGTCGACGGCGTCTACGACGCCGATCCCGCGACGACGCCCACTGCGCGCTTCCTGCCCGAGGTCTCGCACCGCGAGGCGCTCGAGCGCCAGCTCAGGGTGATGGACGCGACGGCGCTCTCGCTCTGCATGGACAACGACATGCCGATCTACGTCTTCAACATCGACGACCCCGCCAACATCGGGCGCGTCGTGCGCGGCGAGAGCATCGGCACCGTCGTGAGCACGGGGCGGCGCGTGGCGCCGCTGCCCGCCGAAGACATCCTGTCGGAAGGACCTCGCGATGACGACTGACGAGCTGGTCGACGACGCCAAGACGCGCATGGACAAGAGCGTCGAGGCGATGCGCCACGAGCTGACGGGCGTGCGCACGGGACGGGCCTCCACGGCCCTCCTCGACCGCATCCAGGTGGACTACTACGGCACGCGCACGCCGCTCAACCAGATCGCGCAGATCAGCGTGCCCGATGCGCGCCTGCTCGTGATCACGCCCTACGACAAGAGCGCCATCAAGGAGATCGAGAAGGCCGTGATGGAGTCCGACCTCGGGCTCAACCCGGCCAACGACGGCGCCGTCGTGCGGCTGCCGATCCCGCAGCTGACCGAGGATCGCCGCAAGGATCTCGTCAAGGTCGCGCGCCACATCGCCGAGGAGGGCCGGATCGCGGTACGCAACGTGCGCCGCGACTGCCTCCAGCACCTCAAGGAGCTCGACCGCTCGGGCGAGGCGCAGGCCGACGAGGTGCACCGCGCGGAGGATCGCGTGCAGAAGCTGACGGACGAGCACGTCAAGCGCATCGACGAGGTCCTGAAAGGCAAGGAAGCCGAGATCCTCGAGGTCTAGGCGGCCGCTCGAGCCGCGACTGCGATGCCTGGAGTCCTGGAACGCCTGCGGTTGCTCAAGCGAGCGTCGCGCCCCGTCGAGCCGGCCCTGCCGGAGGTCGCGCGCTCGGTCGCGATCATCATGGACGGCAACGCCCGCTGGGCGCGCTCGCGCGGCCTGCCGGTGCTCGCCGGCCACAGCGCCGGCACGCGCGCGCTGCGGCGCACCGTCGAGGCCTGCCTCGACCTGGGCGTCGACTCGCTCGCCGTCTTCGCGTTCTCGACCGAGAACTGGAACCGTCCCGACGACGAGGTGCGCGGCCTGCTCGACCTGCTCGCCGAGACGATCCGCCGCGAGTTCCCCGACATGGGCCGCATGGGCGTGCGCGTCCGCTTCGTCGGCCGCCGCGACCGCTGCTCGCCGTCGATCCGCACGCTGATCGAGGAGACCGAGCGCGACACGGCGATGAACGAGGCGCTGACGCTCTGGATCTGCTTCGACTACGGCGGCCGCTCCGAGCTGATCGAGGCCGCGCGCCGGCTCGTCGCCGACGGCGTGGCGCCCGGCGACATCGACGAGGGCGCGTTCGCCGAGCGGCTGTGGGCGCCCGACATGCCCGAGCCCGACCTCGTCATCCGCACCTCGGGCGAGCAGCGGCTCTCGAACTTCCTGCTCTGGCAGACGGCCTACAGCGAGTACGTCTTCACGCCCACGCTGTGGCCCGACTTCGGCGAGGCGCCGCTGCGCGCCGCGCTCGGCGAGTACGCGGGCCGCCGCCGCCGCTTCGGAGCGCGATGAACGACCTCCTCGGGCGCATCCTCGTCGCCGTCCTGCTCGCCCCGGTCGCGCTCGGCGCCGTCTACCTCGGCGGCGTCGCGATGCTGCTGCTCGCGCTGCTCGCGTGCGGGCTCGCGCTCGACGAGTTCTTCCGCATGGGCCGCAAGCTCCGCCCGATCCCCCTCACGGGCTTCGCCGCCGGCCTCGCGATGGTGCTCGCGACGTGGGGCGGCGGCATCGGCTGGTCGCTCGCGGCGCTCGCGGCGAGCGTCCCGATCACGTTCGTCGTCGTCGCGGGCGTCAGCTCGCGCGAGTCGGCGCTCGGATCGGTCTCGGTGACGACGTTCGGTGCGCTCTACGTCGGCGGCGGCATGGCGAGCCTCGTCGCGCTGCGCGGCCTCGACGGCGCCTCGGACAGCTTCGGCTGGAACCTCGTGCTCGCCGTGCTGCTCGGCACCTGGGCCTCGGACATCTTCGCCTACTTCGGCGGGCGGCTGCTCGGCCGCCACCGCCTGGCGCCGGCGATCTCGCCGAAGAAGACCGTCGAGGGCTTCGTGATCGGCCTCGCCGCCGGCGTCTTCGTGACCTGGGTGACGCTCTACCGCCAGGGCTTCACGAACCCGCAGGCGCTGCTCGTCGGCGCCGGCGTCGCGCTCGCCGCACCGCTCGGCGACCTCTTCGAGTCGTTCCTCAAGCGCGACCTCGGCGTCAAGGACTCCGGCACGCTGCTCGCCGGCCACGGCGGCGTGCTCGACCGCATCGACGCGCTGCTCTTCGCGGGCCCGGCGGCGCTCGCGATCGTCGCGCTGCTCGGCAAGGGGTAGCGAGCGGGAGGTGGCGGCCGGCGGGGGCCCGCTTGTCGCGCGGGGCTGCCAGGTGGCACTGCGCGGACGGGGTCCCCGGGGCGCGTGGGCGCGGAGGGGCGGAGCCGACCGGCCGGGCGCAGGCCCCGCCCGGCCCGTAACCGAGCCGCAACGCCGCACGGCAGCCATCGGCGCCATCGTGGCCTACCCTGCGGTGGATGCGGCAGATCGCGCTCCTCGGCAGCACCGGCTCGATCGGCCGGCAGGCGATTCAGGTCTGCGACGCCGATCCGGGCCTGCAGATCTGCGGCCTCGCGGCAGGCAGCGATGCCGACGGCGTGGTCGCCGAGGCCGAGCGCCTCGGCGTGCGCACGATCGCGCTCGCCGACGAGCGCGCCGCCGACACGGCTCGCGCGCGCTTCGCCGGCCGCGTGCTGGCGGGTGCCGAGGGCGTCGCGCAGCTCGGCGCCGAGAGCGGGGCGGACGTCGTGCTCAACGCCGTCGTCGGCGCTGCCGGCCTGACGGCGACGCTCGCGGCGCTCGAGGCCGGCATCGACGTCGCGCTCGCGAACAAGGAGAGCCTCGTCGCGGGCGGGCCGCTCGTCAGGGCCGCGCTCGCGCGCAGCGGCGCGCAGCTGCTGCCGGTCGACTCCGAGCACTCGGCGCTGCACCAGCTGCTGGCCGGCGAGCAGGCCGGCTCCGTCGAGGCGCTCGTCGTGACGGCGAGTGGCGGGCCCTTCCGCGGCGCGTCCGCCGCCGAGCTCGCCGACGTGACGCCCGAGCAGGCGCTCCGGCACCCGACCTGGGCGATGGGCGCGCGCATCACGATCGACTCCGCGACGCTCATGAACAAGGGCCTCGAGGTGATCGAGGCGCACTGGCTCTTCGACCTGCCGTACGAGCGCATCGAGGTCGTCGTGCAGCCGCAGTCGATCGTGCACGCGCTCGTGCGCCTGCGCGACGGCGCCCTGCTCGCGCACCTCGGCCTGCCCGACATGCGCGTCCCCATCGCCTACGCCCTCGCCTATCCGCGCCGGGCGGCCGTGGACGCCCCGCGGCTCGATCTCTCGCGCGCGCTCACGCTGACGTTCGAGCCGGTCGACACGGACGTCTTCCGCTGCCTCGCGCTCGCGCGCTCTGCCGGCGTCGCCGGCGGGCTCGCCCCGTGCACGCTGAACGCCGCCGACGAGGAGGCCGTGGCCGCGTTCCTCGCCGGCCGCTGCCGCTTCAGCGACATCCCGGCGCTCGTGGAGCGCGCGCTCGACGCGGCCACGCGCGAGCCGCTGCACGAGCTCGCGCAGGTGCACGAGGCGGATGCCGCGGCGCGCGCGAGCGTCCGCACGGCGCTCGCGGCTGGGGTGCCCGGCTGAGCGCGCTGATCGCCATCGGCGGGCTGCTCGCGCTCGTCTTCATCCACGAGCTCGGCCACTTCGCCGCCGCCAAAGCCGTCGGCATGCGCGTCACGAAGTTCTACATCGGCTTCCCGCCCGCCGTCGTCAAGCGCACGTTCGGCGCGACCGAGTACGGCATCGGGGCCATCCCGCTCGGCGGCTTCGTGCGCATCGTCGGCATGGGCCGGCCGCGCGGCAAGGATCTGCGCGCCTGCGAGGAGGCCGTCGAGAAGGCCGCAGAGCGGCGCGCGCCGGGCGAGCCCGATCGCCTCACGCCGGCGCTCGAGCGCGCCCGCACGACGCTCGACGCGGGCGACGCCGTCGCGAGCGGCGAGGCGATCGCGCTGCTGAGCGCCGCGCTGGCGGCCGACTCCGAGCTGATCGATCCCGAGCGCGCCGGCTGGTGCGCGAAGGAGCTCGAGCGCGTCGGCGAGGATGCCGATCCGCGCGCCTACTGGCGCATGCCGGTGTGGCGGCGGATCGTCGCGATCGTCGCCGGTCCGGCCGCCAACCTGCTGGCGGCATTCGTCGTCCTGACGGCGTTCTACGGCCTCGGCATCCCGAACTACGTGGCGACCAGCTCGGTGCAGCAGGTGCAGATCGGCTCGCCGGCGCAGAAGATGGGCCTGCAGCCGGGCGACGCCGTCGTCGGCATCCAGGGCAAGCGCGTCAAGGACGTGCAGAAGCTGCGCTCGACGATCCAGCGCTCGCCCAAGGTCACGCTGCTCGTGCGCCGCGGCGGCAAGCTGCGGACGCTCGGCCCGCAGGCGCCCCGCACGGTCGGCGACCAGCGGCTGCTCGGCTTCGTCTTCGACGTCAAGCGCGAGGGGACGCTGCACTTCGGCGCGCTGCGCTCGGCGCACCTCGCCCAGCAGGAGCTCTGGCTCGTCACGAAGGGCACGGCGACGGCGCTCAAGAACCTCGTCTACAACGGCGATCGCAGCAACGTCCAGGGGGTCGTCGGGATCGTGCGCGAGCAGTCGACGGCCGTCGGGCAGGGGCTCTACCTCGAGCAGCTGGCGTGGCTCTCGCTCTCGCTGGCCATCTTCAACCTGCTGCCGTTCCTGCCGCTCGACGGCGGGCACGTGCTGTTCGCGCTGATCGAGCGCGTGCGGCGCAGGCCGCTCTCGCGCGAGCTCTACGAGCGCGTCTCGCTCGGCGGCATCGCCGTCTTCGTCGTGCTCTTCCTGCTCGTCCTGCAGCAGGACGTCGGGCGCATCCTGGACGGCGCGCGACCGGGCCCGTAGGCGCCGGTCGGGTGCGCAGGGCAGACGGCGTATCCTGACGTCCGGTGGCAAGCGAGCGACAGATCCACGTCGGCGGCATCGCGATCGGCGGCGGTGCGCCGATCAGCGTCCAGTCGATGACGACGACGAAGACGCACGACGTCGCGGCCACGCTCGAGCAGATCGGCCGCCTGCGCGAGGCAGGCGTCGACATCGTGCGCGTCGCGGTGCCGGGCATCCCCGACGCCGACGCGCTGCCCGCGATCGTCGCGGGCGCGGGCGTGCCGATCATCGCCGACATCCACTTCAACGCCTCGCTGGCGCTGCGTGCGATGGACACCGGCGTCGCAGCGGTGCGCATCAACCCGGGCAACATCGGCGGCGACGACAAGGTCGAGGCGGTCGTGCGCAAGGCCCAGGCCACCGCTACGCCGCTGCGCATCGGCGCCAACTCCGGCTCGCTCCCCGACCACCTGCGGCCGCTCGCGACGAACGATCCCGCCGGGGCGCTCGTCGACGCCGCGCTCGAGGAGGTCGTGCTGCTCGAGCGGCTCGGCTTCCGCGACTTCAAGATCTCCGTCAAGTCCTCGAGCGTGCCCGTCATGATCGAGGCCTACCGGCGGCTCGCGGCCAAGGTGCCCTACCCGCTGCACCTCGGCGTGACCGAGGCGGGACTGCCCGCGGCCGGCACCGTCAAGTCGGCGATCGGCATCGGCACGCTGCTCGCCGAGGGCATCGGCGACACGATCCGCGTCTCGCTCACGGCCGACCCCGTGCAGGAGGTCGCAGCCGCGTTCGAGATCCTCAAGGCGCTCGGGCTGCGGCAGAAGGGCCCGAACCTGATCTCGTGCCCCTCGTGCGGGCGCACGAACGTCGAGGTGCACGAGCTCGCGGGCGAGGTCGACGAGCGCCTCTCGGGCTACGAGGAGCACTTCGAGGTGGCCGTGATGGGCTGCGCCGTGAACGGCCCGGGCGAGGCCGGCAACGCCGACTTCGGGATCGCCGGCGGGCGCGACTCCGGCTTCATCTACGCGCATGGCGAGGTGCTGCGCAAGGTGCCGCAGGAGCAGCTCGTGGACGAGCTCTTCCGCGAGATCGACCGCTGGATCGCGAGCGGCATGCCACGGCCCGCGCGCGGCCGCGGCATGCGCGTGATCGGAGTCGTGGGCGCGTGATCAAGAAGGTCGTCAAGCTCGCGATCGTCGGCTCCGTCGTGCGCCGCGTGTCGCAGAATCCCGCCGTCGCGACGCCGGCCAAGAGCCTCTTCCGGCGCTTCTCCAAGCGCCGCGCCGCAGGCCAGTGGCACCACGTGGATCCACCCGACGGGCCTCGCGAGCCGTCGGATTCCTAGTCTGAGCGGGGGACTCGGCCGCGGCCGGGGAGTCCCCCGACAGTCGCTCTAGACTGTGCCGGCTGTGGCTCAGACCGTGCCTCGATACGCCCATCTCCACGTCCACTCCGAGTATTCGGTGCTGGACGGCGCCTGCCGCATCCCGCAGCTCGTCGAGCGGGCCGTCGAGCTCGGCATGCCCGCCGTCGGCATCACCGACCACGGCTCCATGGCGGGCGCGATCGAGCTCTACCGCACGGCCGGCAAGGCCGGCATCAAGCCGCTCCTGGGCTGCGAGATCTATCTCGTCGAGGACCGCCGCGCGCGCACCCACTCGACCCAGCGCGACTGGAACCACCTCACGCTCCTGGCCGAGACGACCGAGGGCTACCACAACCTCATCAAGCTCTGCACGCTCGGCTACCTCGAGGGCTACTACTACAAGCCGCGCGTCGACTACTCGCTGCTCGAGCAGTACGCGGACGGCATCATCGCGCTCTCCGGCTGCCTCTCCGGGCGCACGTGCCAGGCGCTGCTCGCGGGCGACCAGCCGAAGGCGCGCGAGGAGCTCGACCGGCTCGTGCAGATCTTCGGGCGCGACGACGTCTACATCGAGCTGCAGGACGCCGGCATCGACGAGCACAGGAGCGTCAACCCGGGCCTGCTCGCGCTGGCCGCCGAGACGGGCCTCCCCGTCGTCGGCACCGGCGACGTGCACTACCTGCGGGCCGAGGACGCGACGCCGCACGAGGCGCTGCTCTGCATCCAGACCAACGACCTGCTCTCGAACCCCAAGCGCTTCCGCTTCTCGACGCAGGACTTCTACCTCAAGACGCCCGACGAGATGAGCCGCACGATGGCGCCCTGGGGCGGCGACGCGCTGCTCGCGCCGACGCTCGAGATCGCCGAGCGCTGCAACGTCGTGCTCGACCTCGACCGCATCCACCTGCCGCGCTTCGACGAGGCCGGCGACGACTCGTTCGGGATGCTCCGCCGGCTCTGCGAGACGGGCATGACGGAGCGCTACGGCGTGCTCGAGCCGGCCGTGCGCGACCGCCTCGAGTTCGAGCTGCAGACGATCCGCGAGATGGGTTTCGCCGACTACTTCCTGATCGTCTGGGACTTCGTGCGCTTCGCGAAGGCCAACGGCATCTCCGTCGGCCCGGGCCGTGGCTCGGCGGCCGGCTCGATCGTGGCCTATGCGCTGCGCATCACCGACCTCGACCCGCTGCGCTACGACCTGCTCTTCGAGCGCTTCCTGAACCCCGGCCGCAAGACCATGCCGGACATCGACATCGACTTCTCGGTGCACGGCCGCGAGCGCGTGATGGCCTACGTGACCGAGAAGTACGGCCGCGAGCGCGTGGCCCAGATCATCACGTTCTCGAAGCTCGCCGCGAAGGCCTCGGTGCGCGATGCCGGCCGCGTCATGGGCCTGCCCTACGGCGCCGTCGACCGCATCGCGAAGCTCGTGCCGGAGGGCGTGAAGATCGGCTTCGAGGAGTCGATGAAGCCCAACCAGGAGCTGCGGAAGGCCTACGACGAGGACGAGCTCGTCCGCCAGGTCGTCGACATGGCGCGCCCGCTCGAGGGCCTCGTGCGCGCCGACTCGATCCACGCCGCCGGCGTCGTGATCGGCGACCGCCCGCTGCTCGAGTACCTGCCGCTGCAGCAGAAGGGCGTCGACTCCGAGCTCGTGACGCAGTACCCGATGGGCGACGTCGAGGCGCTCGGCCTGCTCAAGATGGACTTCCTGGGCCTGCGCAACCTCGACGTCATCGACGAGGCCGTGCGCATCATCCGCGAGTCCGCCGAGATCGACCTCGGCGATCTGTCCGGCCTGCCGCTGGACGACCAGCGCACCTACGACATGCTCGCGCGCGGCGACACGCTCGGCGTCTTCCAGTTCGAGTCGAGCGGCATGCGCGACGCGCTGCGCCAGGTCAAGCCGACCGAGTTCGAGGACCTGATCGCGCTCGTGGCGCTCTACCGCCCGGGGCCGATGGCCAACATCCCGGTGTTCGCGAAGCGCAAGAACGGTCTCGAGCCCGTGACGTACCTCGATCCGCGCCTCGAGCCGATCCTCTCGACGACGCAGGGCGTCTACATCTACCAGGAGCAGGCGATGCAGATCGCCAAGGACCTGGCCGGATTCTCGCCCGCCGAGGCCGACGACCTGCGCAAGGCGATCTCGAAGAAGGTGCACGCCCTGATGGCGTCGCTGCGCGAGAAGTTCCTCGCCGGCTGCGAGGGCAACGGCGTCGCGCACTCGACGGCCGTGTCGCTCTGGGAGGAGAACGAGCGCAGCGCCGACTACTCGTTCAACAAGGCGCACGCGGCCTGCTACGCGATGATCGCCTACCGCACGGCGTACCTCAAGGCGAACCACCCCGAGCCGTACATGGCCGCGCTGATCTCGTCCGTCATGCAGACGAAGGACCGCGTGCCGTTCTACGTCAACGCGTGCGGCGAGATGGGCATCGAGGTCCTGCCGCCAGACGTCAACAGCTCGGGCCAGGACTTCGCCGTCGTCGACGGCCGCATCCGCTTCGGCCTCACGGCCGTCAAGGGCGTGGGGGAGGGCGCAGTGCGCGCGATCGTCTACGCGCGCACCGAGGGCGGCCCGTTCATGACGCTGTGGGACTTCTGCGAGCGCGTCGACGCGACCCAGATCAACAAGCGCGTGCTGGAGAGCCTGATCAAGTGCGGCGGGCTCGACTCGACCGGTGCGACGCGCGGCGCCATGCTGGCGGCGCTCGAGGCGGCTGCGGCCGCGGGCCAGAAGTCGCAGGCCGACGCGCTCGCGGGCCAGGCCTCGATCTTCGACCTCGGGGGCGGCGACGACGCGGAGGAGCCGCAGCGGCACCACCCGGCCGTGATCGGCCCCGAGCTCGAGAAGAAGGAGCTGCTCGCGTTCGAGAAGGAGACGCTCGGCCTCTACCTGACCGACCACCCGCTGGCCGAGGTCGCCGATCAGCTGCGCCGGCGCGTCGACCTGCCGCTGCGCGACCTCCCGAACCGCCGCGAGCACGAGACCGTCTCGGTCGGCGGCCTGATCGCGACGCTGCGCGTGACGAGCTCCCGCAGCGGCGAGCCGATGGCCTTCATCCGCCTCGACGACGGCATGACGCAGATCGAGGTCGTCGTCTTCGGCAAGGTCTACGGCGCCTGCCGCGAGCACCTCGTCGAGGACGGCATCGTGATCATCAAGGGCCGCGTCGACCGCCGCGACGAGGGCGAGACGAAGCTGCGCGCGATCGAGATCCAGCCCTTCGAGGCCGTCCCCGCCCGCGGCGAGGTGCGCCTGCGCGTCGACGGGCGCGTCGCCGGGCCGGCGTTCGTCGACGAGCTCGCGCGCATCATCCGCGAGTTCCCGGGCGAGGCGAGCGTCGTCATGGAGGTCGCGACCGACGAGGGCGCCCGCGTCCTCCGCCTCGGGCCCGGCTACAAGGTGCGCCCGGCCTCGGACTTCTTCAGCGAGGTGCGCGTGCTCGGCGGCGAGGCCCAGCTCGTCTGACGAGCGCGGGATCCCGCTCCCGCCGGCCGCTCCGCGGCCGGCGTCGTGCGGGTGAGGGCAACCGTCCGCCGCCCGGGCGTCCACGTCGTCGTGGGTGGTTCACCCTCCGCGGGCGGCGCGCGTCCGGGGCGGTTGCCACAATGCCCGTGTGAACGGATCCGTTCTCGAGCTGGATCTCGACTTCGACGCCTTCTCGGGCCCGTTCGACCTGCTGCTCGCGCTCGTGCTGCGCGACGAGCTCGAGCTCGTCGAGGTGCCGATCGTCGAGGTCGTGCTGGCCTACCTCGTCGTGCTCGAGGGCTCCGAGGAGATCGACCTCGAGTCGCTCTCGGAGTTCCTCGTGCTGGTCGCGGCGCTGTGCGAGCTCAAGTCGCGCCTGCTCGTCGACGCCGACGAGGAGGACGAGGAGGAGATCGACGCCGAGGGCGCGGCCGAGGAGCTCGCGGCGCGGCTCGCCGAGTACCAGCGCTTCAAGCGCGCGGCCGGGTGGCTCACGGCGCGGCGCGCCGAGGCGGGCCTGCGCGTCTTCCGCACGACGCCGGCGCCGTATGCGCCGCCGCGTCCCGCAGCGCCGCTCGTCGACGAGCAGCCGGGCCGGCTCGCGGAGGCGATCCTGCACCTGCTCGAGCCGCCGATCCACGTCGACACGACGATCGTGCGCCGGCGCGTCGTCGCGATGCGGCCGTTCGTCGAGCGCTTCCGCATGCTCGTGCGCGCACGCGGCGGCTTCGTCTTCGACGACGAGGTGGCGACGCTCGAGCGCGGCGCGCAGGCGGCGGCGTTCGTCGCCCTGCTCGAGCTGATCAAGCGCGGCGAGGCGACGGCCGCGCAGACCGACCTCTTCGAGCCCATCCGGGTGGCGCGCACGGGCGCGACGATCCGCGTGGCAGCGCAGGTCGTGGACGCGCAGGAGGCCGTGGCGTGAGCGATCCGCTCGTCGCGGTCTGCGAGGCGATGCTGTTCGTCGCCGCCGAGCCGCTCGCGCTCGGCGAGCTGGCGGCCGCGGCGGAGGTCGACGAGTCGGCCGTCGAGCAGGCGCTCGAGGGCCTCGAGCGCTCGCTCGCCGAGCGCGGCGCCGGCGTCGTCCTCGATCGCAGCGGCGGCCGCTACGGCCTGCGCGCGGCGCCGGGCGGGCCGGCCGAGGCGGCGAGCCGCCTGCAGGCCCGTGCGCCCGAGCGCGGTCTCAGCCCGGCGGCGATGGAGACGCTCGCGGTCGTGGCCTACCTGCAGCCCGTCGGCCGGCCCGAGATCGCCCGCATCCGCGGCGTCTCGTCGGATGCCGTCGTCGCGGGCCTGCTGGAGCGCGAGCTGATCGAGGAGGCCGGCCGCGGCGACGGTCTCGGCGCACCCGTCCTGTACCGCACGACGACCGTGTTCGACCGCATCTTCGGCCTCGAGGAGGGCGTCAGCGGCCTGCCCGGCCTCGACGCCGAGGACGAGATCGACGGCGACGAGCTGCGCCAGCGGCTGCACGCCGTCGCGGCCGAACGGGGGTAGCCCGCTGTCCGGCGAGGCCCCGCGCCTCAATCGCTTCCTCGCGGCCTGCGGCCTCGGCTCGCGGCGCGGCGTCGAGTCGCTCGTCGCGGACGGGCGCGTGACGATCGACGGCGTCGTCGCCGACTCGCCGGGCCGGCGTGTCGAGGCGGGCGCCGACGTGGCCGTCGACGGCCGCAGCGTCTCGCCCGAGGCGCACGCCTACGTGCTGCTCAACAAGCCGCCGGCGACCGTCACGACCGTGAGGGACACGCACGGCCGCCGCACGGTCATCGACATCGTCGGCGCCGACAGCCGGCTCTTCCCGATCGGGCGGCTCGACGCCGACACGACGGGCCTGCTGCTGCTCACGAACGACGGCGACCTCGCGGCGCGGCTGATGCATCCGCGTCACGGCGTCGAGAAGACGTACGAGGCGACGGTCGTCGGCGCGGTGACGGAGCAGACGGCGACGAGGCTGGCCGGGGGCATCGAGCTGGACGGCAGGCGGACGCTGCCGGCCAGGGTGCGCATCCTGCGCGCCTCGGGCCGGCAGAGCGTCGTCGAGATCGTGCTCCACGAGGGCCGCAAGCGCCAGGTGCGGCGGATGTTCGAGGAGGCCGGCCACCACGTGCTCGGCCTGCATCGCTCGGCCTATGCCGGCCTGCGCCTCGGCACGCTCGCGCAGGGCACCTCGCGGCCGCTCCAGCCGCACGAGATCGCACTGCTGCGCAGCGCCTCCGAGGACGCCTGACGTGGCGGCCACGCGCCTCAACCGCTACCTCGCGCTGGCCGGCCTCGGCACGCGCAGGAGCGTCGAGGGCCTCGTGCGCGCGGGCCGCGTCGCGGTCGACGGCGTCGTCGCGACGGAGCCCTCGACCGCGGTCGAGCCCGGCGCGAGCGTGACGCTCGACGGCGAGCCGGTCGTCACGGAGGGCCCGGCGGGCGTGCTCGTGGCGCTCATCGACGGCGAGGCGCCCGCGATCGCCCACCCGAGCGAGCTGCACCTCGCCGGGACGTCGCCCGACGGCCGCCTCGGGGCGCTGATCAGCGACGAGCGCCTCGCCCGCCGGCTGCGCGCGCTCGGCTACGACCCGGGCCGCCTCGGCGGCGCGCATCCGGAGGACGGCGGCTTCCGGCCGCTCGACGGCGGCGAGATGGATGCGGCCCGCGGCCTTGCGCGCGCGGCCCAGCGCGCGAACGCGCGCGAGCGAGAGGCGGGCCAGGAGCCTCCCGCCGACTAGACTACGCGCCGTATGGCGGTCACCGAATCCCCCTGGACACCCGCGTCGTGGCGCGATCACGAGGCGTTGCAGCAGCCCGAGTGGCCCGATGCCGCCCGCGCCGAGAGCGCGCGCGCCCACCTGCGCTCGATGCCGCCGCTCGTCTTCGCCGGCGAGGCGCGGGCGCTCCAGGAGGCGCTCGCCCAGGTCGCCGCGGGTCGCGCATTCCTGCTCCAGGCCGGTGACTGCGCCGAGTCGTTCCACGACACCTCCGCCGTCACGATCCGCGAGAAGCTGCGGATCCTGCTGCAGATGTCCGTCGTCCTGACCTACGCCGCAGCGCTGCCCGTGGTCAAGGTCGGGCGTATCGCGGGCCAGTTCGCGAAGCCGCGCTCCGCCGCCTCC
>DASXXY010000108.1:0-2450 GCA_036502805.1 Gaiellales bacterium
GATCGGGGTCAGACCCCGATCGCGCACGCCTCGCCGGTCGCGCTAGGCGCAGAAGCGCATTGCCGCGACAGCGATGCGCTGCGCGCACGCGACGAGGTCGTCGATCGGGACGAACTCGTCGACCGTGTGGGCGCGGTGGACGTCGCCGGGGCCGAAGCAGACGGCGGGGATGCCCGCCTCGACCGTGAGCGTGGCGCCGTCGTGCCAGTTGTCGAGGCCGCCGAGCGTCTGCGGCTGGCCGAGGTCGCCGCCGGCGGCGAGCAGCGTCTGCACGATCGGATCGCCGATCTCGACCTCCGCGGGCGGCACGCCGCCGACGCCCCATTCGATCTCCGGCGGGTGCTCCCGCAGCCAGTCGTCGCCACGCGTCGACTCGGCGATCCAGTCGCTGAACTCCCGCTCGACGCGCGAGCCGTAGCCGGCGTCGTCGGCGCGGTCGGGCAGGTACTCGATGTGGCACTCGAGCGCGCACGAGGCCGGGTACGAGACGAGCCACTCGCCGCCCGCGACGATCGTCGGCACGCAGTCACCGGCCGAGAGGTATGGGTGGCTCGGGCGCTGCGCCCAGTGCTCGCGGAGGCGGCGGATGGCCTCGAGGACGATCGCCATCTTCTCGATCGCGTTGACCGCGCCGCCGAGCTCGGGCGGCAGCTGGTGGATGCCCGCGTGCCCGGCGCGGCCGCGGATCGTGATCCGCGGCAGCAGGCTGCCGCGGCACGCGACCCAGACGACGAGGCCGCTCGGCTCGGGCACGATCGCGGCGTCGGCCGTGAGCGTGCGCGCGGCGAACAGGCCGCCGGCGCCGGTCGACTCCTCCTCGGTGACCGTGTTGACGATCACGTCGCCGGCCAGCGGGACGCCGAGCTCCGCGAGCGTGCAGGCCGCGATCACCATGCTCGCGACGCCGCCCTTCATGTCGCACGCCCCGCGGCCGTAGAGCTTGCCGTCACGCACCTCGGCGGCGAACGGGTCGCGCTGCGTCCACGCGTCGCGCGGCTCGGCGTCGACGACGTCGACGTGCCCGTTGAGCAACAGCGTCCGGCCACCCCCGCGGCCGCGGAAGCGCGCGACGAGCTGGGGGCGCCCGTCGAACTCGAGGTCGTCCGGCACCATCGGGTGCGGCCGCAGCGCCGAGGCGTCCGGCACGTGCAGCTCGACCTCGGCGCCGTGGCCGCGCAGGAGCGCCGCGAGGTGCTCCTGCAGGGCGCGCTCCTGACGCGGCGCGGCCCCCTGCGTGTGCGTGACGGTGTCGAAGCCGACGAGCGCGCCCGTCAGCTCGACGAGGGCGTCGCGCCGCTCGGCGATCGCGTCGACGACGCGTTGTTCCTCGGCCGAGAGCTGCATAGACGGTACGGTAGCCCGCGTGAGCGCCAGCTTCGCCGGACACGAGCTCCACTCCCCGCGCTTCGCGCTCGAGGACGCCCGCGCGCTGGCCCTCGCGCGCTTCGGCGTGGACGGCTCCGTGCGCGAGCTCGGCTCGCACCAGGATCAGAACGTCCTCATCGACACGGGCGCGGGGCGCTACGTGCTCAAGATCGCGAACGCCGCCTTCGGCGAGGCCGAGCTCGATCTGCAGAACCAGGCCATGACGTTCCTCGGCGAGCGCCACCCGCTCGAGATCCCGCAGCCCTGCCGCGCGGTCGACGGCAGCGAGATCGTCGCCGTCGAGCGCGACGGCGCGACCTACCTGCTGCGGCTCGTGACGTTCATCGAGGGCGAGCCGCTGCTCGAGCAGGATCACTTCGCGCCGCCGGTGCTGTACGGCCTCGGCGAGGCGGCGGGCCACGCGGCGCGCGTGCTCGCGGCGTTCGAGCACCCGGCGGCCGATCGCGTGCTGCAGTGGGATCCGCGTCACGTGGGCGCGGTCGTCGCCGCGCTCGCGGAGCACGTCGAGGATCCCGCGCGGCGCGCGCTCGTCGTCGGCGTCGCGGACGTCGCGGCCGAGGCGGTCGGGCGGCTGCTGCCGATCCTGCCGAGCCAGATCGTGCACTGCGACGTGACCGACTGGAACGTGATCGGCCGCCGCGACCGCGCCGGACTGCTGATCCCGTGCGGCCTGATCGACTTCGGCGACATCACGCGCACGCTGCGCGTCTGCGAGCTCGCCGTCGCGGCCTCGATCGCCTACGGGCACGACCCGGACGAGCCGATCTGCGCGGCCGCCGAGATCGTGCGCGGGTTCGACGCCGCCTGCCCGCTCGAGGACGCCGAGCTCGAGGCGCTGCCGCACCTGATCGCGGCGCGCGCGGCGATCCTCGCGGTCGGCACCGAGCAGCAGGCCGTGCTCGAGCCCCACAACGAGTACGCCCAGCGCGTGCGGGCGGGGGACTGGGCGATCTGCGAGACGGCGGCGCAGGTCGAGCCGCTGCTCGCGGAGGCGGCCTTCCGGCTCGCCTGCGGGCGTCCCGTCGCGCGCGTCGTCCCCCGCGTCCCCACCGGCACGTGGCCCG
>DASXXY010000109.1:0-5163 GCA_036502805.1 Gaiellales bacterium
CCGCGTGCCACTGGTGGTACTTCACGCCGGCGCGCGCCATGGACGAGCTCGGCTTCCGTCCGCGCCCCGTGCGCGAGGCCATGGAGGCGACGGTGCGGTACCTGCGCGACCGGGGCCTGAAGGCCCGTCCGCGCTGAGGCGCCGAGCGCCGCTAGGACATCGGGACGTGCCGCTGGATGTGCGGCTCGACGCGCTCGAAGATCTCGTCCAGGTCGGAGCCCGTGATCGTCAGCCCGTGGTTCTTCAGCCCGATGATGGCGTGCGCCGGGTCGGGCGCCTCGCGCACCAGCTCGGCCACGGACTCGGCCAGCTCGGCCGTCCCGCAGGGGAAGTTGACGGTCGTCGCGTCGACGCCGTCGACCCACGCGTGCACGTGCAGGATCGCGCCCACCTCGGGGTGCTCGCGGTAGATCATCCAGTGCTCGATCGCGTCGACCGAGACGCGCCGCGGCTCGATGCCCGGCGGGATCGAGATGCGCATCGCGCGCGCTTCGACGTCGTAGCCGGTCACGAGCATGACGTCGCGGCCGATGTCGACGAGCTTCGACTTGTCCACGCCCGACGCGCTCATCCAGAAGCGCGTGTCGTCCTTGCGCGCCGAGAGGTTGCCGTACGACAGGCCGCCCAGCGAATACAGGCGCATGACGTGGCGCAGGTCGCGCGCGGGCAGGATCTTCTCGATCGGGAACGGCGCGGGCAGCAGGTCGAGCGCGTCGAGGCGCTCGCCCGCACGGCGCAGGCCGGCGGTCTGCTCGTCGCCGCCCCAGAGCTCGGGCTCGAGGTCGGGGGTGAAGATGTTGTCGACGACGAGCGTCGACTCGGCGAGCGGGGCGAGGCGTGCGGCGACGGCGTGCAGGAACGTGTCGTCGTCGCCCTCGTGGAGCACGCTGTAGTTGCCCTGCTCGGGCGTCAGGAAGCGCGCCTCGCGGCCCGGCACGACGCACACGGCGAGGTTCGAGAGCGCGCGCACGAGCACGGGGTAGGCGTGCGCCAGGAAGTCCTCGGGGATGTCGGACTCGGCCCAGACCGAGGCGACGAACGTCGACTTGGCGACACGGCGGAACGGGCGCGCGTCGGCGCGGTCGATGAAGTTGACGACGAGGCGGGCCTTCTTGCCGTCGTCCAGCTCCTCGTAACCGCGCTCCAGGAGCGCACCGCGTAGCCCGTTGGCAAAGGATTCGAGCACGTCGGGCACCGTGCCGTTGAAGGCGAATTGCATCGGTCGGGGAGGCTATCAGTAGGCCGCGTCCGAGTCCCGGCCTCGCGCGCTAGCCTGACGAGGTGCCCAACTCCGTGATCCTCTCCGCCGCCCGCACGCCCTTCGGCCGTCTGGGGGGCGCACTCGCGGCGCGCACCGCAGTCCAGCTCGGCACCATCGCTGCCTCGGCCGCGCTCCAGCGCGCCGACGTCGAGCCGGGCGACATCGACTACGCCGTGATCGGCCAGGTCGTGCAGGCCGGCGCCGGCCACATCCCGTCGCGCCAGGTCACGCTCGCCGCGGGCGTGCCGGAGGAGATCGGCTCGGACACGATCAACAAGGTCTGCGCGTCGGGCATGCGCGCCGTCGCGCTCGCCGACCTGATGGTGCGCGCCGGCGACCGCCGGCTGCTGCTCGCGGGCGGCATGGAGTCGATGTCGAGCGCGCCCTACCTGCTGATGCGCGCGCGCTCGGGCTACCGCTTCGGCGACGGCGAGCTGTTCGACGCGAACAACCATGACGGCCTGCGCGACCCCTGGAGCGGCCGCCTCATGTACGAGCAGGCGAGCGCTGTCGCGGACGAGTTGGGGCTGAAGCGCGCCGAGCTCGACGAGTGGGCGCTGCGCTCGCACCAGCGCGCCGTCGCCGCGATCGACGCCGGCCGCTTCGCCGACGAGATCGTCGCCGTCGAGATCCCCGGGCGCGGCGGCCCGACGCTCGTCGACACCGACGAGGCGCCGCGCCGCGACACGACGCTCGAGCGCCTGGCGGCCCTCGCGCCGCTCGCTCCCGAGCACCCGACGCACACGGCGGGCAACTCGCCCGGCGTCAACGACGGCGCCGCCATGCTCGTCGTGGCGGACGCGGAGTACGCACGCGAGCGCGCGCTCGAGCCGCTCGCGCGCATCCTCGCGACCGGCTGCACCGCGAACCGCCACGACTCGCTCGCGCGCGTGCCGGCCAAGGCCGCGCAGATCGCGCTCGAGCGCGCCGGCCTGACGGCCGCCGACATGGACGTGATCGAGATCAACGAGGCCTTCGCGTCGGTCGCCCTGCAGTCGTCGCGCGATCTCGGCGTCGACGCCGGGCGCGTCAACGTGAACGGCGGCGCCGTCGCGCTCGGCCACCCCGTCGGCGCCTCGGGCGCGCGCCTCGTCGGAACGCTCGTGCACGAGCTGCGCCGGCGCGGAGGCGGGCGCGGGCTGGCCGCGATCTGCTCGGGCGGCGGGCAGGGCGACGCGATCGTGATCGAGGTCGGCGCCGCGTGATCGAGCGCGTCGTGGTCGTCGGCGCCGGCCAGATGGGCGCCGGCATCGCGCAGGTCGCAGCGACGGCGGGCATGCGCGTGACGCTCGTCGACGTGGGGGAGGAGCAGCTCGCGCGCGCGCTCGCCGGCATCGGCGGCTCGCTCGCGAAGCTCGCCGCGAAGGGCCAGGTCGACGACCCCGAGGCCGCGCTCGCGCGCATCTCGACCGCCACGGACGTCGCCTCCGCGGCCGCTGCCGAGCTCGCGATCGAGGCCGCCAGCGAGGACGTCGAGCTCAAGCTGCGCATCTTCCGCGGGCTCGACGAGGCGCTCCAGCCCGGGGCGATCCTGGCGTCCAACACCTCCTCGATCCCGATCGGCCGCCTCGCCGCGGCGACCGGCCGGCCCGAGCTGGTGTGCGGCATGCACTTCATGAACCCGCCGGCCCTGATGCCGCTCGTCGAGCTGATCCGCGGGCTCGAGACGGCCGACGAGACGGTCGCGCAGGTGCGCGCCGCCGCCGAGGCGATGGGCAAGACGGTCGCCGAGGCGCGCGACGTGCCCGGCTTCCTCGCCAACCGCATGCTCCTGCCGATGCTCAACGAGGCGGCGTTCTGCCTCTACGAGGGCGTCGGCGACGCCGAGGCGATCGACACCGTCATGCGCCTGGGCATGAACCACCCGCTCGGCCCGCTCGCGCTCGCCGACCTGATCGGACTGGACACGTGCCTCGCGATCCTCGAGGTGCTGCACGACGGCTTCGGCGATCCCAAGTTCCGGCCCTGCCCGCTCTGGCGCCAGTACGTCGAGGCTGGACGGCTCGGCCGCAAGGCCGGCCGCGGGTTCCACGACTACCGCTAGCGCGCCGGCCCCGAGCGCCCGCAGCGGCCAGCTCGGAGCGCTCGCGACGGTCGCGCTCTGGTGCAGCTCGTTCGCGCTCATCAAGCACCTGGTGGACGGCGGCCTCTCGGCGCCCGACGTCGCGGCCGGGCGCTTCTTCGTGGCCTGGCCGGGGTTCGCGTTCCTGCTCTGGCGCGCGGGCGGCCTGCCGGGGCTGCGGCGCGGTGACGCGCTGCGCATCCTCGTCGCCTCGGCCTGCGGCGTCACGATCTACCACCTCGGCCTCAACGAGGGCGAGCGCTCCACGGCCTCCGGCGTGGCCGCGCTGATCGTCGCGCTCGCGCCGGCCGCGACGCTCGCGCTCGCGCTCGCCGTGGGGCTCGAGCGCTACGCGCCCCGCCGCGTGGCCGGCATCGCGCTCGCGTTCGCCGGCGTCGTGGTCGTCGTCGTCCTCGGCTCGGGTGCCGAGCTCTCGCTGCACGGCCTGCGCGGGCCGCTCTTCGTGCTCGCGGCGCCGGTCATGTTCGCGGTCTACAACGTGCTCTACAAGCCGCTGCTCGGCCGCTTCGACCTGCCGGCGCTGACGGCTGCGGGCGGCTTCGCGGGCTCGCTGATGTTCCTGCCGTTCGAGAACACCGGAGCGGTCGACCGCTTCGGCGCGCTCGATCTCGGCAGCTGGATCTCGCTCGTCGCGCTCGGCCTCGGCGCCACGCTCGGGGGCTACGTGACGTGGAGCATCGCGCTGCGCGGCCTCGAGCCGTCCCGCGCCATGTCCTACCTCTACTGCGTGCCGCCGCTCGCCGTCCTGATCGGCGCCGTCGCGCTCGGCGAGACGGTCACGGCCTGGCTGCTTCTGGGCGGCGCGCTCGTGATCGGGGGCGTCGCCGTGGCCCAGCGCCAGCCCGCCCGTGCGGCCGCGCTGCCGGCGCCACCCTTGCATCCTGGCCCCTGAGGGCGGACGATGGGGTTCTTGAGGAAGCGATTCTCGATCGCGGCCGGGGTTGCGACGACCCTCGCGCTGCTCGTGCTCCCGTCCCTCGCCAGCGCGAACCCCGGCACCGGCCCGGAGCTCGTGCAGCGCAGTGGGCGGCTCGTCGTGCTGCACGCGGACCGCGACGACGGCACGTCCAGCGAGCAGTGGCAGCTCGTCAAGGGCGCGAGCCACGTCGACGTGCACGCGCCGGACGACGTCTGGATCACGCCCGGCACGCCCGTCCGCCTCGAGGGGGCGATGGTCGGCCACACGCTCGAGCTGGCCGATTCGGAGACGGCCGTGACGGAGACCGGCGTCGCGCCCATGCTGGCCGCCGCGGATGCGACGGCGGCAGCGCCCGCGATCCGCAGGACGGCGGTCGTGATCGTCACGTTCGGCGGCGGACCCCCGGCGACGACGAATGCCGCGGCCGGCAACGTCGTCAACAACGACGTCAACGCGTACTACCAGGAGCAGACGTACGGCCAGCTCGGCTTCAGCGACGACGTCGTCTACGGCCCGTTCGCGGAGCCGGCGACGACCGACTGCACCGGCACGACCAATGCCTCCGGCCCGAACGGCTGGGCGAACGATGCGCTGCGTCAGGTGCCGTCGGGCTACCAGGACTACGTGCTCGTGTTCCCCTCGACGCCGTCGTGCAACTTCTCCGGCCAGGCGGAGATCGGCGGCGACACGGTCTGGATCAACGGCCCTCCGACGCTGCGCGTGCTCGCGCACGAGCTCGGCCACAACCTCGGCCTCGGCCATGCGGGCGGCCTCGCCTGCTCGGGCGCGCCCGTCTCGGCATCGTGCAGCCCGCCGTCGGTCTACGGCGACCCCTTCGACCCCATGGGCGGCTACAGCGGCCCCGTGCGGCAGATGAACATGGAGCACAAGCTGGCCCTG
>DASXXY010000110.1:0-3632 GCA_036502805.1 Gaiellales bacterium
GAGCCCGAGCGGGCCGTGCACCGCGGCCGCCGCGCGCAGCTCGGCGAGCGTGACGGAGTGGTCGCCGCCGATCCCGAGCGGGACCGCACCGCCGCGGTGGATCGCCTCGGCATAGGCCTGGATGCGCACGAGCGTGTCCTCGATGTAGCCCGGGACGGTCGGCGCGTCGCCGTGGTCGACGCAGGAGAGCCCGCCGAACACCATCACGTCCTGCGCCGGGTTGTAGGGGCGCAGCAGCGCGGAAGCGGAGCGCACCGCCTCCGGTCCGAAGCGCGCGCCGGGCCGGAACGACGTGCCCGAGTCCCAGGGGATGCCGAAGAGCGCGACGTCGACGCCGTCGGTCGTCGCGACGTGCGGCAGCCGGCCGAACGTGCGCGGGCCGCTGTAGCGGGGGGATTGCAGGGCGTCGACGGGCTCGTACATGGACGCGAGACTACTCCGGGATCGGGGTCGGAGCGAGCAGGCGGCTCAGGTCGGCGCTCGCGAGCTCGAGGATCACGCCGCGGCCGCCGCCGTTGAGCGCGACGCGCTCGCGCGCGAGCCACCCGGCGACGGCGAAGACGGGCAGCGCCGTGCGCGATCCGAATGGCGAGATGCCGCCGATCCGGTAGCCCGTCAGCCGCTCGGCGTCGCGCTCGGACGCGAGCGCGGCCGAGCGCGAGCCGGCGGCGCGCGCCAGGCCGCGCAGCGAGAGCTCGCGGTCGCCGGGCACGAGCGCGAACGCGAAGCCGTCGTCGAGCTGCGCGACGAGCGTCTTCGCGACGAGCGCGGCGTCGAGGCCGAGCGCCTCGGCCGCGTAGGCAGCGCCCTTCACGCGGTGCTCGTAGCGGTGCTCGTCGAACGGCACCTCCTGCTCGCGCAGCCAGCGCATTCCCCGCGTCACGGCCATGCGCCGATGATGACGCGTCGCGCCGGACGCGGGTACGGTGCGGTCGTGGCCGGTGAGCGCTCGCACGTGCGGATCGCGGGGCTCGCGGTGATGGGCGTCCTGCTCGTGATCGTCGCGGGCGCCTGGCTGCTCGCGCTGCCGTCGAACGACTACGTGCTGCTGCCCGACCATCCGCACCCCGCCGACGAGGTCGTCAGCGTCGGCGGCGCCAAGCCGGCGCACGCGAGCGACGGCTCCGGCATCTACTACCTCGACGTGCTCGTGCACCGCGCGAGCGTGCCCGAGTCGTGGATCGCGCGCTTCGAGGACTCGAGCACGGTCCTCCCCGCCGCGGCCGTCGTGCCGCCGGGCGGCAACGACACCGATCTCGACCGCGTCGACCACCTCACGTTCGCCGACTCGCGCACGGTCGCCGGCGTCGTCGCGCTGCGCGCGCTCGGCCGCAGCGTCACGGTCGTGCGCACCGGCGTGACGTTCGACGGCGTCGAGAGCTCGGCTCCGGCCTACCGCGCCGGGCTGCGCCCGGGCATGGTGATCACCGCGATCGACGGCGTGCGCGTGCCCGGGCTCGTCGACCTGCAGGGACAGATGAAGGGACGCGCGGCCGGCAGCGCCATCCACCTCAGCGTGCTCGACGGCACGAAGCGGCTCGAGCTGCACACGACGCTCACGAGCGACCCGTCCGACAAGGGCCGGCCGATCATCGGCGTGCTCGGCGTGCACGACGCCCCGCCGCGCGCGACGCTGCCGGTCAAGGTCGCGATCACGCCGCGCGGCCTCGGCCGCGGCCCGTCGGCGTGGCTCGCGTTCACGCTCGAGGTCTACGACGCGCTGACCGGGCACCGGCTCGCGAAGGGGCGCAAGATCGCGGTCACGGGCACGATCGACCTCGACGGCGACGTCGGGCCCATCGGCGGCGTGCGCCAGAAGGTCATCGGCGCCGCGCGGGCCGGCGCGGACGTCGTGCTCGTGCCCGTGCTGAACGCCGCCGACGCCCGCGCAGCGGCGGGCGGCCGCATCCGCGTGGTCGCCGTCAAGACGTTCCGGGCGGCCCTCACGGCGCTCGGCGAGAAGGCTCCGGCGAGCTGACCCGACTCCGTCGCAAAAGCCGCTCTTAGCGGGGATTTCCCGCCTGCGGCGGTGGCACCGGAGGCGCCGTGCGGCTAGCCTCTGCCGAGTTGAAGAAGCGACGGAACATCACCTGCGACGACTGCTATTTCCGGCGTGAGCTGCTCTGCGCTCTGCGCCTGGATGCGCCCTGTCCCACCTTCCGCCCGGCGAGCATCGACGGTCTCGTCCCGCCCCCTCAGGCACCCCTCGTCCCGCTGCCCACGGCGGGCGAGCTGGCCGAGGCGGCGGTCGCCGGCGTCTACTGAGGGCAGCCTCTGCACGGACGGCCGCCGGCTCGCCGGCGATCGCCCCAGGAGGCCCGGAAGGGCTGCCCCGAGTCGGGGGCATTAGAATGGCGCCGATGTTGCAGCGCATCCGAGACCTGCCCGATCAGGGCCTCTACGGCGTCATCGGCGTGCTCGCGGTGGTGGCGCTGTACGTGATCGGCTTCGTGATCAAGAACTCGAAGAACGTCAGCGTCGACTTCGTGATCTTCTCCGCCGGCGTGCCGCTGATCACGCTGATGGTCGTGATGCTGCTGTTCGGCGCGCTGCTCGGCGCGGCGCTGACGCTGGCGCTCGCGCGCCGGCGCACGGAGCCGCGCGTCCGCGCCGTGCCGATGCCGCCGCCCGTCACCGCCTCGACCCCGCCGCCGGCATCGTCCACGCCTCCACCCGCCTCGACCCCGCCGCCTCCTCCGCCGAGCGTCTGAGTCTCGACCTCGAGTCGAGGTAGAGACTCTAGTCAGAGCCCGACCGAGAGCCGGGCGACCGACCGCTCGCGGCGCTCGTCGACCTCGTCACGGTTGCCGGTGCTGACGGCGAGGTCGCGCAGGACGCCGTCGGCCAGGCCGTAGACGACGCCGTGCACGTTCAGCGTCATGCCCGCGGCCCAGGCCTCCTGGACGATCGTCGTGCGGCAGACGTTCGTGACCTGCTCGACGACGTTGAGGCGACAGAGCAGATCTGCGCGATCGTCGCCCGCGGCCGTGGCGAGCAGGTCGGCGTGCTGGTGGGCGACGTCCTGGACGTGACGCAGCCAGTTGTCGATGAGGCCGTGGCGGCGGCCGTCGAGCGCGGCCTCCACGCCGCCGCAGCCGAGGTGCCCGCAGACCACGATCTCCTCGACGCCCAGCACCTCGACGGCGTACTGCAGCACCGAGAGGCAGTTGAGATCGGTGTGCACGACGACGTTCGCGACGTTGCGGTGCACGAACACCTCGCCGGGGTCGGTGCCCGTGATCTCGTTCGCGGGCACGCGGCTGTCGGAGCAGCCGATCCAGAGGTAGCGCGGCGCCTGCTGGGACTCGAGCCGGCGGAAGAAGCCCGCGTCGCGGCGCACGACCTCCGCCGCCCACGCGCGGTTGCCGTTGAGGAGATCGTCGAGCGGCACCGGACGAGCCTAGCCGAGCGCGCGGGCGCAGCTACGCCGAGGCGATGACCGCGCCGAGGCGCTCGAAGCCCTCGCGGATGCGAGCGGGCGGCACCGCGGAGAACGCGAGCCGCAGCGACGTCGTCCCGCCGCCGTCGGCGAAGAAGTCGGCGCCCTTCACGAACGGCACGCCGGCCTCGGCTGCGCGCGCCGCGAGCGCCGTCGTGTCGGCGCCCGCCCCGAGGTCGAGCCAGAGGAAGTA
>DASXXY010000111.1:0-3744 GCA_036502805.1 Gaiellales bacterium
CGTCGCAGCGGCCGGCCGCGAGGTGGGCGCGCGCGGCCCGCACCACCCGCCGGCGCAGGTAGAGCAGCAGCCCGTAGCCGGGGACCGCGACGAGCGGCGAGGCTGCCCAGCCGCTCTTGATCCGCGGGACCGACCAGCCGAGCCGCAGCTCGGGCTCGAGCTCGCGCAGCCGCACGAGCGAGCGCATGAACATCGTCGAGACGAGCGTGCGCTCGATCAGGCCGTGGCTGCGCAGCGCCTCGACGACGCGCTCCTCGTAGCCCGGCAGCTTGAGGTCGACGTCGAGGCGAACGTCGGCGAACGGCGAGGACGCGAGGTGAGCGAGCCCCACGTCGAGCTCGACCGCGCCCGTGACGTGATCGTAGTCGTGGGCGAGCAGCAGCCGGCCCTCGTCGGGGCGGTCGTGGAACTCGGGCAGGATGTCGAACTCGATCATGTGGACGCCGTGCGCGAGGGCGGCGTCGAAGGAGCCGAGCGTGTTGCCGGGCGCGATCAGATCGGCGCCCTTGTGACCGATGCGCAGCAGCCCGCTCATCGCTGGCACCCCGGGCACCAATAGGTCAGGCGGTTGCCGAGCCCCTGCTGGCGCTGCTGGATGATCCCGCCGCAGCGCGGGCACGGCCGCCCGGCCGCGCCGTAGACCGACCGCCAGCGGTCCTGCATCCCGTCGCGCGCGGACTGCTGCATGCGCGGCCGGCACTCGCGCACGATCGCCCGCGCCTCGTCGTCGGAGACCTCGCCGACGGGTCGCCACGGGTCGACACCCGCCAGCCAGCAGCCCTCGACCTTCCACAGGTTCCCGATCCCGGCGACCGTCCGCTGGTCGAGCAGCGCGTCGCCGATCGGGCGCGTCGGGTCGTCGTCGCGCAGCCGGCGCAGGAAGCGGTCCTCGTCCCATCCCGCCGCGACGATGTCAGGCCCGAGCCCGGCGATCCGCTGGTCGAAGCGCGTGCGGCCCTCGGTCATCAGCTCGAGCACCGGCCCGTCGAACTGCACGACGAGCGCGTCCGCGCGCCGGATCACCAGCCACGCGCGCCGGTGCGAGCGCGGCCAGTTCTCCTGGCTCGCGCCGATCACGCGCCACGCCCCGCTCATGCGCAGGTGCGAGTGGATCGCGAGGCCGCCCTCGAAGCGCAGGAACAGGTGCTTGCCATGAGCGTCGACGCGGCGCACGGCGCGCCCGGCCAGGCGCTCGGGCCAGCGATCACGTGCGAAGCGCCGGTGCGGCGTGCGGACCTCGTCGGGCACATGGCCCTCGAGGACCGCCCCGATGCGGTTGGCCGCGTAGTGGATGGTGTCGCCTTCGGGCACTCCATCGAGAGTACGGCCGTCGCGTGAGGCGATGTCATCTGTCTGCTCTCAACAAGCCTGCCGTCGCGGCCGATCAAAGGGTCATGCGTCCACCGACGTCGCGGCTCTCCCTGCTCGGGCGCTTCAGCCTGATGAGCCTGGCCGTGATCGCGACGCTGGGGCTGGCGATCGGCCTCACCCTCAAGCGGCAGATCGAGCAGCGCGCGCTCGCCCGTGCGTCGCAGCTCGCCGAGGTCGTGGCCGAGCTCGGCGTGCGGCCGCGGCTCGAGCGCGACGACCTCGTCGGCGCGTTGCCCGCGCGGCGCATCCACGCGCTCGACGCCGCGCTGCGCGACTTCACCGCCGAGCGCGGCGTCACCCGCATGAAGGTCTTCAACGGCGCGGCCCAGATCGTCTACGCGGACGACCACAGCCTGATCGGCGAGGACGATCTCGATGAGCCCGGCGTACGCGAGGCACTGCACGGCGGGCGCACCGCGGACCTCCAGCGCGGCGTCGCCGACGACAGGAAGGGGATGCGCACGCTCGAGGTCTACGTGCCGCTGCACTTCGACGACGCGTCGGGACGGACGGGCGCGCTCGAGATCGACATGCCCTACGCGCCCGTCGCCAACGAGATCTACACCGACCTGCTGACCGTCTACCTGCTGCTCGGCGTCGGCCTCGCGGTGCTGTTCGTCGCGCTCTTCAGGATCGTCGCGGGCGCCTCGCGGCGGCTGCGCCACCAGGCGCTGCACGACGGGCTGACCGGGCTGCCGAACCGCTCGCTGCTCTACTCGCGCCTGCGCCGGGCCATCGGCTCCGCGCGCGGCGACCGGATCGCGGCACTGATGCTGATCGATCTCGACCGCTTCAAGGAGGTCAACGACACGCTCGGCCACGACCACGGCGACGAGCTGCTGGTCGAGGTCGCCGCCCGGCTGCGCGGCGCGCTGCGCCGCGGCGACACGCTGGCCCGCCTCGGCGGCGACGAGTTCGCCGTGCTGCTCCCCGACCTGCCCGAGCGTGCGGCGGTGGCCGAGCTGGCCGGCCGCCTGCAGGACGCCCTCGGCCGCCCGTTCGCGCTGCGCGGCGTCGCGGTCGAGCTCGAGGCGAGCATCGGCGTCGCGCTCTGCCCCGACCACGGCGATGACGTGCACACGCTGGTCCAGCGCGCCGACGTCGCGATGTACGACGCCAAGCGCTCGCAGGCGGGCATCGCCACCTACAGCGCCGACCGCGACCCCTACTCGGCCGACCGGCTCGGCCTGCTCGCCGAGTTGCGGCGCGCGATCGAGCGCGACGAGCTCGTCCTGCACTACCAGCCCAAGGTCTCCGTCGACGGCGGCGACGTGATCGGCGTCGAGGCGCTCGTGCGCTGGCAGCACCCCACGCGCGGCCTGCTCGCGCCGGCGGAGTTCGTGCCGCTCGCCGAGCGCACCGGCACCGTGGCGGAGCTCACGCGCTGGGTGGTGGCGACCGCGCTGCGTCAGGCGCGCGCGTGGATCGTCGCCGGGCGCCCGCTCCCGATCGCGGTCAACCTCGCGGCCGCCAACATCGTCGATGTCACGCTGCCCGACGCGATCGCGGCGCTGCTCGCCGAGCACCGCGTGCCGGGCGGCCTGCTCGAGTGCGAGATCTCCGAGCACACGGTGATGGCGGATCCGCTGCGCGCGATGGAGGTGCTCGGCCGCCTGCGCGACATGGGGCTGCGGCTCTCGCTCGACGACTTCGGCACCGGCCACTCGTCGCTGGCCTACCTCAAGCGGCTCCCGCTCGACGAGGTCAAGATCGACCGCTCGTTCGTGGCCGGCATGACCGAGGACGAGAACGACGCGGTGATCGTGCGCTCGACGATCGACCTGGCGCGCAACCTCGGGCTCGACGTCGTCGCCGAGGGCGTCGAGGACGCCGAGACGCTGCACGGCCTCGGCGAGCTGCACTGCGACGTCGCCCAGGGCTTCCATCTCTCGCGCCCGCTGCCCGCGGACGAGCTCGACGCCTGGCTGGCCGCGTGGCCGGGCGCTACGACGTCAGCGTGAGCCGCCGCGGGCCGGCGCGGAAGCCGAGCTCGAGCAGCCGCTCCTCCCACGCCGAGCCGACCGCCGGCTCGCCGTCGACGCGCTCGATCCCGAGCCGCGGGACGCGCCGCTGGTGCACGGCGTCGGCGAGCGCCTCGATCGTGGCGTGCACGCGCGGGTCGTCCTCGTCGACGAGCACGATCAGGCCCTTGCCGCCGCGTTCGACGTAGAGCACGGGCTCCGCTCCGGCGAGCACGACGAACGCGCCGGGGACACGCGCGGGCGAGCGCGAGCCGTCCTCGCGCTTGGGCCACTTGAGCACGCCGCCGTAGGGCTGCGCGGGATCGGTGGCCGCGAGCACGACCGGGGGCGCCTCGTCGTCGTCGCGCTGGGCGCGCAGCCGCTCGACGGCGCCCGGGAGCGCGAACTGCGC